>WLOR01000064.1 GCA_009699165.1 Actinomycetota bacterium
CTAACTTTCCACATGCACAGGGGCTATACAACCCTGCCCAAGAACATGATGCATGCGGTGTTGCGATGGTGGCTACGCTCAATAAAGTCGCTACTCATGAAATCGTTGAAAAAGCTCTGACTGCACTTCGAAATCTCGAACACCGTGGTGCATCAGGTGCCGAACCAGATAGTGGCGATGGAGCTGGAATCTTAATTCGAATTCCACATCGTTTTTTTAAAGATGTTACAGATTTTGAAATTCCAGATGAGGGATTTTATGCAACTGGAATTGCCTTCATTGAGCAAGGTGCAGACTTGCGAGCAGAGATTGCACAGATCGCAGCTGAAGAGGGATTAAAGGTTATTGGTTGGCGCGAGCTTCCAATCAACTCATCTGGCCTTGGAAAGACAGCGCTATCTGTAATGCCCGAATTTGAGCAGCTATTTTTAAGTGGCCTCAAGAATGAGTCAGGACTTGTCTTGGAACGTATGGCATTTTGTCTGCGCAAACGCGCAGAGCATGCACTGCCACTCTATTTTCCATCTCTTTCTGCTCAAACAATCGTCTATAAGGGAATGTTGACCACTGGCCAGCTAGAAGAGTTTTTCCCTGATTTAAGTGATGCCCGAGTAGTTTCACCTTTAGCCCTCGTTCACTCTCGTTTTTCTACAAATACTTTCCCATCGTGGCCGTTGGCGCACCCATACCGCTTTATCGCTCACAACGGTGAGATAAATACTGTTAAGGGAAATCGTAACTGGATGCGTGCACGTGAATCGCTCCTTGCAAGTGATTTAATCCCAGGGGACTTAAAGCGCCTATTCCCAATAGTTCAAATGTCCGGAAGCGATTCGGCCTCATTCGATGAGGTACTAGAACTCCTCTATCTCGGTGGCCGCTCATTGCCACATGCTGTCTTGATGATGATCCCGGAGGCTTGGGAAAACCACACATCAATGTCACAAACCCGACGTGATTTCTACGCATTCCACGCATCATTAATGGAGCCTTGGGATGGACCTGCATGCGTAACTTTTACCGATGGACATCAAGTCGGCGCTGTTTTAGATCGAAATGGACTTCGACCATCTCGATTCTGGGTTACTGATGATGGACTTGTTGTCCTTGCTTCAGAGGTCGGAGTTTTAGATATCGCTCCAGAAAAAATCGTTCGAAAAGGCAGACTACAACCTGGAAAAATGTTTTTAGTTGATATTGAAGCTGGCCGAATTATCGAAGATGAAGAGATAAAAGATTCGCTGGCTACCGCTGCTCCTTATGGCGACTGGCTGCACGCTGGAATGATGAAGTTGAGTGAACTCCCAGCGCGCGAACATATTATCTATCCGCACTCATCTGTAGTTAGGCGACAACGCGCCTTTGGTTACACCGAAGAAGAGCTACGGATTCTGATCACTCCAATGGCCAGAAATGGCATGGAGGCGTTGGGTTCAATGGGCACGGATACACCGATTGCTGCGCTTTCGAATAAGCCACGACTTCTATTTGACTACTTTTCGCAGCTCTTTGCTCAAGTTACAAATCCGCCGCTTGATGCCATTCGTGAAGAGTTGGTAACAAGTTTAGGAACAGCGATGGGTCCCGAACATAACCTGCTAGACCCTGGCCCCTCATCGTGTCGACAGATTTCACTTGCATTTCCCGTAATTGATAACGATGAACTTGCCAAAATTATTCACGTCAATGCCGATGGTGATCACCCAGGTCTGTCTGCGCATGTTATTAGAGGACTTTTCTTTGTAGCAGACGGTGGAGATTCGCTACGTGCTCGCCTTGACGAGATTAAGGCTGAGGTTTCACAGGCAATCAATGATGGTGCTCGCATTATTGTTCTCTCTGATCGTGATGGCGATACTGAAGAGGCTCCGATTCCATCTTTGCTTTTAACATCTGCCGTGCATCACCACCTCATTCGAGAGAAGACGCGCACTAAGGTTGGTCTTGTTGTTGAAGCAGGTGACGTTCGCGAAGTTCACCACGTTGCACTTTTAATCGGTTATGGCGCAGCTGCCGTCAATCCATATCTTGCGATGGAGAGCGCTGAGGATTTAGTTCTTCAAGGCGTAATTACCGGAATAACACCTGAAAAAGCGGTAAGAAACCTCATTAAGTCTTTGGGTAAAGGTGTACTTAAAGTTATGTCCAAGATGGGCATCAGCACTATTGCATCGTATACAGGGGCTCAGGTTTTTGAGGCGATTGGGTTAAGCGATGAAGTTGTCAATGAGTTTTTTGTCGGAACAACCTCTCGTCTAGGTGGCGTATCTCTGGATGTAATCGCTCAAGAAACTATCGCACGCCATCACATTGCATATCCGCCTGGGGGAGAAGTGCCAGGAACAAAGCGCTTGCAAATAGGTGGCGAGTACCAATGGCGTCGAGAAGGCGAACCACATTTATTTGATCCAGAGACAGTCTTTGCATTGCAGCACTCGACACGTACAAAGCGATACGACATTTTCAAACGCTATACAAATCGTGTAAATGACCAGAGCACTCGATTGATGACACTGCGTGGTTTGTTTGAATTTACTGAAAGAACTCCAATCGACATCGATGAGGTTGAGTCCGCAGGCGAAATTATTAAGCGCTTCTCTACTGGAGCGATGTCGTATGGATCTGTTTCACAAGAAGTTCATGAGACTCTTGCTATAGCCATGAATCGTCTTGGCGCAAAGTCAAATACTGGTGAAGGCGGAGAAGATCCCGCTCGGTTTATTCCGATGGACAATGGTGATTCAAAACGCTCATCAATCAAGCAGGTTGCATCAGGTCGATTTGGTGTGACCAGTGAGTATTTAGTAAATGCCGATGATATTCAGATAAAGATCGCACAAGGCGCTAAGCCTGGAGAAGGTGGGCAGCTTCCTGGCAACAAGGTCTACCCATGGATTGCAAAAGTTCGATACTCAACTCCGGGTGTTGGTCTTATCTCCCCACCTCCGCACCACGATATTTACTCAATTGAAGATTTAGCCCAGCTAATTCATGATTTAAAAAATGCAAATAAAAATGCTCGTGTGCACGTCAAACTTGTTGCCGAAGTCGGTGTTGGCACTGTTGCAGCTGGTGTCAGTAAGGCGCATGCAGATGTCGTTCTGATTTCTGGCCATGACGGTGGAACTGGAGCATCACCTCTCACATCACTAAAGCATGCTGGTGCACCTTGGGAGCTTGGTCTGGCAGAGACCCAGCAGACATTGCTCCTTAATAATCTTCGAGATCGAATCGTTGTACAGGCCGATGGTCAATTAAAGACAGGTCGCGATGTAGTTATTGCCGCACTTCTTGGCGCAGAAGAGTTTGGTTTTGCAACTGCACCCCTCGTTGTTTCAGGCTGCGTGATGATGCGTGTATGCCATCTAGACACCTGCCCTGTTGGCGTTGCTACACAAAATCCAGAGCTACGAGCTCGCTTCAGTGGCAAGCCTGAGTTTGTAGAGACCTTCTTTGAGTACATTGCAGAAGAAGTGAGAGAGATTTTGGCTAGCTTGGGCTTTAGAACGTTGCGTGAGGCGATTGGCCATGTCGAATACTTAGAGACCAGAAAAGCAGTTGAGCATTGGAAGGCCAGTGGGCTAGATCTTTCGCCACTTCTGATGCGCCCTGAGAGCTCTAGCTCATTGCACAACACTGCTAAGCAAGATCATGGTTTGGATGCAGCGCTAGATAACGAGTTGATTAGATTGTCACAGCCAGCACTGACTAAAAAAGAGTTAGTAGTAATAGATGTGCCAGTCAGAAACGTTAATAGAACTGTTGGAACCATGTTGGGCGCAGAGATAACGCGTGCATTTGGTGGCTCTGGTCTTCCTGATGGAACGATTGACATTACTTTGCGTGGATCTGCCGGTCAGTCACTCGGAGCATTTATCCCAGCAGGTCTTACGCTTCGCCTTTTTGGTGACTCCAACGACTATGTGGGCAAGGGAGTTTCAGGTGGACGAATAATTCTGCGCCCAGATGCCGCTTCGGTATTTAACTCACATGAAAACGTCATCGCTGGAAATGTTATTGGCTATGGCGCAACTTCTGGTGAAATTATGATTAGAGGAGTTGTCGGAGAGCGTTTCTGCGTTCGAAACTCTGGGGCAACTGCAGTTGTTGAGGGAATCGGAGATCATGGCTGCGAGTACATGACCGGGGGTACGGTCGTAGTCCTAGGCCATACTGGAAGAAACTTTGCAGCAGGAATGTCTGGTGGACGTGCCTTTGTTCTTGATCTAAACCATGCAAACGTGAATATGGATATGGTCGATGTTCTGGCAGTTCCTGATGATGAGCGAGATAAGTTAAGAGAGATTATCTCTAGCTTTGCAGAAAATACTGACTCAGTCATCGCAGCATCACTGCTTGCCGATTGGGATGTTGCAATCAACCGCATCTCATTAGTAATGCCACGCGATTATGCACGCGTACTCGATGCAATGGCCCGCGCCGCACGTGAAGGATTACCAGTAGATGCACTTGTTATGGAGGTCGCAGCAAATGGCTGATCCAAAGGGTTTTTTAACGACAGCGCGCGAGACACCAAAGCGACGCCCAGTCGATGTACGTATACAAGATTGGCGAGAAGTTTACGAGCCACAGAGTTTCGAACATCTACAAAAGCAAGCTGGACGCTGCATGGACTGCGGTATTCCTTTCTGCCACTCTGGGTGTCCACTTGGAAATCTCATACCTGAGTGGAACGATTTAATATGGCGGGGAGATACGCATGAAGCGATAAACCGCCTCCATGCAACAAATAATTTTCCAGAGTTCACGGGACGTTTATGTCCAGCCCCATGTGAAACCGCGTGTGTAGTAGGAATTAATCGCGATGCTGTGACTATCAAGCAGGTCGAACTTCGCACCATTGAAGAGGCCTTTGCAACGGGAGATGTAAAGCCACTCATTCCAGATCGCTTATCGGGAAAGACAGTGGCAGTCATTGGCTCTGGCCCTGCTGGCCTTGCAGCAGCGCAGCAGTTAACACGCGCGGGTCACACCGTTGCAGTCTATGAACGCGCAAGCAAGATTGGTGGACTGCTCCGATATGGAATCCCCGAGTTTAAAATGGAGAAGCATATTCTCGATCGCCGCTTAGAGCAGATGGAGAAAGAGGGCACACGTTTTCGTCCAGGCGTTGACATAGGTGTAGAGCTCACTGGCTCTGATCTGCGCAAAAAATACGATGCAGTTGTCTTAGCGATCGGTGCGACAAAGTGGCGTGACCTTACAGTTCCGGGTCGTAGTTTGTATGGAGTGTTCCAAGCTATGGAGTTTTTGCCATGGGGAAACAAACAAGCACTTGGCGAAGTTGAAAATCCAGATATAAATGTCGCTGGTAAGCACGTTGTTATTTTAGGTGGGGGAGACACTGGCGCTGATTGCCTTGGTACATCAATTCGACAAGGTGCGGCATCGGTTACTCAGTTGGAGATTATGCCAAGACCAAGTGATGAAAGACCAGATTCGCAACCTTGGCCAACATATCCAATGATCTATAGAGTATCGAGTGCGCATGAAGAGAAAGACAATCGAATCTTCTCTGTTAGCACTGAAGAGTTCCTTGGTGATGAAAATGGAAAACTTAGAGCGATAAAAATTGTAGAGACACGTTTTGTGAATGGAAAATTTGAACCCGTAGCAGGAACTGAAAAAGAGATTCCAGCTGACTATGTATTTTTGGCGATGGGATTTACAGGACCTGAGCAATCTCCACTTCTTGAGCAGCTTGAAGTGAGCGTTGATAGTCGCGGAAACATCACACGGGATGCCAACTTTGCAGCAAACGAGGATGGTGTATTCGTTGCCGGCGATGCAGGTCGCGGACAGTCTCTTATCGTCTGGGCTATTGCAGAGGGTAGAAGCGCCGCTTCTGCCGTTGATAGATATCTCACGGGTGACACACAACTTCCAGCACCCATCGAACCCACTACCCGTCAATTGATGGTTTAAGGTTGCCCCATGCGTAGAGCGAAGATTGTTTGCACGATGGGTCCTGCCGTTGAATCACCCGAAAAGGTTAAAGAGTTAATTGATGCCGGAATGAATATGGCTCGCTTAAACCTCTCCCATGGTTCATATGAAGAGCATCAGGCCCGTTTGGACCAAGTGCGTTTGGCCGCCAAGGCTGCTGGAGTCCCAGTTGCAATACTCGTTGATCTGCAAGGACCAAAGATTCGTCTAGCTCGCTTTGCTGATGGCCCGCATGATTTGGCGCGTGGGGATATCTTCACAATAACGACCGATGAGATTCAAGGAACTAAAGAGCGAGTCGGAACAACGTATAAAGGTCTTCCGGGCGACTGCAAAGCCGGCGATCGAATCTTGATCGATGATGGAAAGGTAACTGTTGAAGTTATTGAAGTTAAAGGAAATGATGTAATCACAAAGGTTATTGAGCCTGGCACAGTAAGTAATAACAAGGGAATAAACCTCCCAGGTGTAGCTGTCTCCGTTCCGGCAATGTCGGAAAAAGATATTGAGGATTTACGCTGGGGTCTGCGTGCAGGAGCAGATTTCATCGCACTCTCATTTGTTCGAAACGCCGCTGATGTTGAAGATGTTCACCGCATTATGGATGAAGTCGGTATCCGTATTCCTGTGATTGCAAAGATTGAAAAACCGCAGGCTGTAACAAATCTTCAAGAGATAGTAAATGCTTTCGATGGAATTATGGTTGCTCGAGGCGACTTAGGCGTGGAGCTCCCAATTGAAGAAGTGCCGCTCGTACAAAAACGATGTATTGAGTTGGCTCGCGAAGCTGCAAAGCCAGTAATTGTGGCAACACAGATGCTGGACTCGATGATTACCAACTCTTCACCTACTCGCGCAGAGGCGACCGACTGCGCTAATGCAGTATTAGATGGCGCTGATGCCTTGATGCTCTCTGGCGAAACATCGGTCGGCGCCTTTGCTATTGAAGCGGTAAAGACGATGGCGCGCATCATTGCTCGCACTGAAGAGGGTGGATTTGAGATGATTCGTCCGCTGCGCACAACCCCAAAGACAAAGGGTGGCGCAATAACACGTGCAGCAGCTGAGGTCGGCGCGATAGTAGATGCAAAATATCTTGTGACATTTACTCAGACTGGTGACTCTGCTCGCCGTATGGCGCGCCTTCGTTCGCAGATTCCAATTTTGGCATTTACTCCAGAGGTCGGGACGTATAACCGACTTGCATTGACGTGGGGAGTAGAGCCAGCGATTACTCCAATGGTCAAGCACACAGATGACATGGTGATGCAGGCAGATGCGACTTTGATTGCATCGGGTCGGGCTAAAGAGGGCGAAAATGTTGTGATCGTTGCAGGAGCGCCTCCAGGGATTCCAGGCTCAACCAACGCCATGCGCGTTCATCGTGTGGGCGATGCAGTTGGTGGCGCCGCTCCTGCCTACCGCTAAGATTCACCAGTAGCGCCTCGGTACTCCAACGGTAGAGAGGGCAGTCTCAAACACTGCATAGTGTCGGTTCGAATCCGACTCGGGGCACGTTAGAAGTACTCGCATCCTGAAAGGATGAACCTGCGTGATTCGTATTCTGGTTGCCGAAGATGAAGCGCTCATCCGCATGGATCTCATCGAGATGCTCCAAGGTGCCGGGTATGAAGTCGTTGCCGAAGCGACAAACGGCCAAGAGGCGGTGGATTTAGCCGCCCTTCATAAGCCAGATTTGGCAATACTCGATGTCAAGATGCCCGTCATGGATGGCATCTCGGCAGCCGAAAAGATCATCGACTTAGCACCTGTCCTCATGCTGACAGCGTTTTCGCAAAAAGAGCTCATTGATCGCGCTCGCGATGCGGGGGTGATGGCCTATGTTGTAAAGCCCTTCACCATAGGCGATTTGGTTCCAGCCATTGAGATTGCCATTAGCCGGCATCAACAGATGCGCTCGCTAGCCGATGAAGTGGCAGATCTACACGAGCGTCTTGAGACACGAAAGATTATCGACAGGGCCAAAGGTATTTTAATGAAGGCGCTGAGCCTGTCCGAGCCAGAGGCGTTTTCCTGGATTCAGAGGGCAGCGATGGATCGTCGAATGAGCATGAAGGCTGTAGCCCAGGCCGTTATCAGTCCAGATGCCGTGCCCGATAAGTAAGAATGAATTGCAAATATAACAAAACTGCAACAAATTACGCATGAATTCGCCTTGTTTAGAAGTGCCGGTTGCCACTACTCTATCCGTCTCCCTGTCCCGGGACACAAGAACAGGAAAGGCCACACATGAATAAGAAGATTCAACAGGCTTTTGCCGTTGCTGCGGCTGCGACTCTTACACTAGGTGTAGTTTCAGTTTCACAGGCACAAGCTGCAGTTAAGTCTGTTTCAATCGCATACCAAGGTCCACTTTCAGGTGGAGAAGCACAGACAGGTATCGATGAGCAGAACGCAGTTAAGTTTGCAATCAAGCAGTACATGGCA
>WLOR01000065.1 GCA_009699165.1 Actinomycetota bacterium
AATGTGTGCACTCTTATCCGGCATCGCTTCGATTCCCAATGGCTACTCCCCTCCTCCTGATGCGGGAGTCTGGGGTGTAGTAGTTTTCACAGCCGTCTTTGCAACCGCCGTGGCTTTTATCATTCAAACTTGGGCACAAGCGCACATGAGTTCAACTAAGGTCGCAGTCATACTTACTATGGAAGTCGTTTTTGCAGCGATTTTTGCTATCGTCTTTGCTGGAGAACGTTTAACTCTGCAAAATTCAATCGGAGGAATACTTGTCGTGATTGCCATGTATTTGATTGTCATGAAAGATGTAGGCTCTGAACATGGCAATTGACCTTCGCTCAGATACCGTAACCCAGCCTTCGAAAGGGATGCGCGATGCGATTGCATCCGCGCCTGTGGGCGATGATGTATACGGTGATGATCCAACTGTTAACTCCCTCGAAGAGCGTGTAGCGCAACTATTTGGCAAAGAGGCAGGTCTGTTTGCTCCCACTGGTTCATTAGCAAATCAATTAGCGATTCGGATGCTAGTGGCCCCAGGTGAAGAGCTTCTCGCAGAGACGAACTCGCACATCGTCAGAGCAGAGCTCGGAGCAGCGGCAGTCTTTAGTGGGATCACCACTCGTACGTGGCCCGGCGAGCATGGATTATTAAAAGCATCAGATGCCCTTGAAATCGCGCGGCCAAATTCAGGTCCATACCTAGTATCTACAACTGCGATTGCTGTAGAAAATACGCATAACTTTGGTGGTGGAACTGTTCAACCCATCAGTGAAATCGCTGCACTTCGTAAAGGTGCAGATGAATTGGGCCTTACACTTCACCTAGATGGTGCTCGTATTTGGAACGCCCACGTTGCGAGTGGGATTGCACTTAGCGAATATGGCAAATACTTCGACACGATAAGTGTGTGCCTTTCAAAAGGACTTGGTGCACCGGTTGGCTCAATTATGATCTCGACCAAAGAACGAGTTACTAAAGCGCGGGTATGGCGCAAACGCTACGGCGCTGGAATGCGACAAGTCGGGGTGTTAGCAGCGGCCGGTCACTACGCCCTTGATAATAATATTGAACGTTTAGCCGATGATCATCGTCGAGCAAAAGAGCTGGCAGTTGCAATCGCTGCGATTGATTCACGCCTTATTGACCCAGCAACAGTCACTACAAATATCGTAGGGTTGGATTTAGCCAGCAGTTCGCTATCTGCCAGTGAATTTGCACAACGTTGCCGTGATTCTGGTTTATGGCTTAGCGCCCTTGGACCAAAGTATGTTCGATTGGTAACTCACATGGATTTTGATGATGCACAACAAGAACAGGCAGTAGAGATTTTAAAGAAATCCTTCGTGGCCTAAAAGCCACTCTTTCTTATCTACGCCATATGCATAGTTTCCAAGAGCTCCGCCAGTTTTAACTATTCGATGGCACGGAACTACGAGCATGATTGCATTGTTTGCACAGGCAGATCCCGCAGCTCTTACTGCTGCAGGTGAGCCTGCTTTTTCTGCTAAATCAGCATAGGAAATAACTTTTCCGGCAATTACTTTGCGCATGGACTTCCATGCCGCTTGCGAAAAAGTAGCACCCGGCTGGCGGACTTTAATCGCATTAATGGCCGATAGATCACCGTCAAAGTAATCTGAAATCAAATCAGATATGACTGTAATATTTCTAACAGTCTTGATTTCTTGATTTACTTTAAAAGCAGAGATTGTAGAAAGATTCGCACCAATGAGTACTTGATCATCTGCTAATAAGTTGAGTGTTCCAATGGGAGTCTTGAAGGAAGTAACTAGAAAAGACACATGGAATAAATTAGCGGTCGCGCAACATTTCAGCAACTAAAAATGCAAGCTCGAGTGATTGCGCATGATTTAGTCGCGGATCACAGGCGCTCTCATAGCGTGTCGCTAAATCCTCATGTGAGATTTTTTCGCCACCGCCAACACACTCGGTGACATCATCACCTGTGAGTTCGATATGGACTCCGCCTGGATGTGTGCCAAGTGCTTTGTGGACCTCAAAAAAGCCTTTCACTTCATCCATGACATCATCAAAGCTACGAGTCTTATATCCTGTTGGTGCTTCATAGGTATTTCCATGCATGGGATCACAGACCCACAGGACTTTTGCACCAGACTTTGTTACGCCATCAACTAGGGCAGGTAGAGCCTGGCGAATCGTGCCGGCACCCATGCGTGTAATAAAGGTGAGGCGTCCTGGTTCGCGTTCTGGATCTAACTTATCAATTAACGCTAAGGCATCATCAACAGTTGATTTAGGTCCTAGCTTTACTCCGATTGGATTACGAACTTTGGATGCAAAATCAACGTGAGCACCATCTAATTGGCGAGTTCGCTCCCCAATCCAAATGAAGTGACCAGAAACATCATAAGGATTTCCCGTTCGGGAATCGATACGCGTGAGCGCCTTCTCGTACTCCAAAATGAGTGCTTCGTGACTTGAGAAGAAATCAACAGACTTAAATGACTCAGGATCTACACCTGCCGACTTCATAAATGCAAGTGCGCGTCCGATTTCATTTGCCATTTGCTCGTAACGCACACCGACTGATGAATCACGGATAAAACCTTTGTTCCATTCGTGTACTTGGCGGAGATCTGCAAATCCACCTTGAGTAAATGCTCGTACTAAGTTCAATGTTGCCGCAGAAGTGTTGTACACGCGCACTAACCGATGTGGATCTGGTGTACGAGAACTTTCTGTGAACTCGAGATCATTAACTGCATCTCCGCGATATGCGGGCAGAGTCACATCGCCACGCGTCTCCATGTCGTTAGATCGTGGCTTAGCAAACTGCCCAGCCATGCGACCAACTTTTACAACTGGAAGACTCGAGTGATACTGCAAAACAGCTGCCATCTGCAAAATAGTCTTTATTCGATTACGGATCGAATCAGCTGTTGCTGCAGCAAATGTCTCTGCACAATCTCCACCTTGCAGCCAGAAAGCTTTACCGTCTGCGGCTAATGCGATTCGTGCTTTCAGGTCATCGCATTCGCCAGCAAAGACCAATGGTGGAAAAGATTTAAGCTCTGACACCGCAGCTTTTATGGCTGGACCATCCGGGCCCCCAGGCCAGTTAGGTTGCTGGGCAGCGATTAATCCAGGCGTAAAGAGCGAATCAAGAGATGAGTTCATGAGGATAAGAGTAGAGAGTTAACTGGTCATCGCGAGATGCGATTAACCAAAGAAAATCTCTGCCTCCTGATAGCGCTCTAGTGGTACAAGTTTTAGCTTCTCAGTTGCCGAGGCAAGTGGGACGCGGACAATATCTGTTCCATGTAGTGCAACCATCTTTCCCCAGTCGCCTTCATGAGCTGCAGTAATTGCCTGTAAACCAAAGCGAGTAGCCAAAACACGGTCAAATGCCGTTGGAGTTCCACCACGCTGAATGTGTCCAAGGACAGAGGTACGAGCCTCTTTACCAGTCTTTGCCTCAATCTCTTGGGCAAGCCAGTCACCAATACCTGCAAGCTTGACGTGTCCAAATGAATCAAGACTCTGATCCTTAACCGCCATATCGCCATCTTGTGGAATTGCGCCTTCTGCAATAACGATAATCGGTGCGTAATGAGATTTGAAGCGAGACTCTACCCACTCACAGACTTTGTCTACAGAGAACTTTTGCTCTGGAATCAAAATACATGCAGCACCGCCAGCTAAACCGGCATGTAGTGCAATCCAACCTGCATGTCGTCCCATAACCTCAACGATTAAAGCTCGGTGGTGCGACTCAGCCGTGGTGTGCAGGCGGTCAATTGCCTCAACTGCAATGTTTACTGCAGTATCAAAGCCAAATGTGTAGTCAGTATTATCTAAATCATTGTCAATTGTCTTTGGAACGCCAACGACTTTAACTCCGAGTGAGTCAAGCTTTGTTGCAACACCTAGTGTGTCTTCGCCGCCGATTGCAATGAGTGCATCAATTCCAGCTTTTGCTAAATTATCTTTAATCTTTTCTACGCCGCCCTCAATTTTGAATGGGTTTGTACGTGATGAACCAAGAATCGTTCCTCCACGTGGCAATATGCCTCGAGTAGTTTCAAGGGTAAGCGGCATCGTTATTCCCTCAAGTGGGCCTTTCCATCCATCCCGAAAACCAACAAACTCGTGACCGTACTCTTTTACGCCTTTACGGACGACTGCACGGATAACAGCATTTAGACCTGGGCAATCTCCACCACCAGTAAGCACACCAATACGCATTTTTAACTCCACTACGAAAGATTCATTGATGCAGGGCCATGAATATTCGCCCCACCTGTGGTCAACGCTGACTGGGACAGTCTAGCCTTGCGATATGGGAAATCGACAAATCATCGCCGGCGTGGATTCATCGACTCAATCAGTAAAAGTAGTAATCCGTGATGCCAATACCGGCGAACTTCTTAGGCAGGGTCGGTCCTGGCACCCTGAGGGTACGCAAGTTGATCCTGTCCACTGGAAAAATGCCCTTGATGCTGCAATCCACAATGCTGGTGGCTTAGAGGATGTCGCAGCAATATCAATAGCTGGACAGCAACATGGAATGGTTGCAATTGATTCCCAAGGCGAAGTTATCCGCCCTGCAATCTTGTGGAATGACACTCGTTCGGCGCAAGCCGCCTTAGATTTAAATAGGGAGGCAGGTGGCGATATTGAGATTGCGAGAAAAGTTGGTTCGGTTTTAGTGGCATCTTTTACAGCATCAAAACTACGCTGGTTGGCCGATAACGAGCCAGACAATGCCATGCGAATTGCCGCGATTGCACTCCCCCATGATTGGTTGTCATGGCAGCTACAAGGCGGAAAAGATTTAGAAAAGATTTTTACCGATAGAAGTGATGCATCTGGAACTGGATACTTTGATCCAACTACTTCACATTATCGAGAAGATATCGTGCGCCTTGCATTAAGACATGACTTAGAGATTTCATTACCAACAATAATATCTCCCGCAAAGTTTGGTGGATTTACTCAATCAGGTCTTCCAATAGCTGCAGGTGCTGGAGACAATGCAGCGGCAGCACTTGGAGTTCAAGCTCAACCCGGTGATGTCATAGTTTCACTTGGGACAAGCGGTACGGCCTTTGGTGTATCGGATACGCCAACTCATGATTCAAGTGGAGCAGTCGCAGGATTTGCCGATGCAACCGGTCGATACTTACCGTTAGTCTGCACACTTAATGCAGCAAGAATTCTGGATGCCGCAACAAGAATTCTAGGAAAGACTCATAACGAAGTTGGTGAACTTGCATTGTTATCACCCGCGGGTGCTAATGGCTTAACTCTTTTGCCGTATTTTGAGGGAGAACGCACACCTAATCGCCCCAATGCAACTGGTGTCTTTGCTGGAATGAATCTTAAAAACTCAAATCCCTCTGATTTCGCCAGAGCGATGATTGAAGGAATGCTGTGCGGATTGGCCGATGCCGTCCATGCACTCGTGGAATTAGGAGTGCAAGTAAATCGAATTGTATTAATTGGAGGTGCTGCCAAAAACCCTGCAATTCCCATTATCGCCAGCGCTGTCTTTGGGCGACCAGTAGTCGTTCCGCCACCAAGTGAATACGTTGCAGATGGCGCTGCTAAACAAGCTGCATGGGCATTACTTGGGACCATGCCAATGTGGCACAGCGGTGATACTTCGAAATTTACTACTACAGCAACTCCGCATGTAATGGATCGCTATCGAACTCTGCGAGATAGCACCGTAGGATGGAAAAGTTAACTTAGTTTGTTACTCGAACACCTTTGCCAACTACGATTACTCCGCCTGGACTAATCGTAAATCGTTGACGGTCTCGCTCTAAATCAACGCCGATTTGTGCACCTGGCTCAACAAACACGTTTTTATCGAGGATTGCATTTCTGATAATCGCCTTATCGCCAATATGTACTGAAGGCATCAGCACAGAACCCTCAATCAAGGCTCCACTACCTACTGAAACGTCGTAAGAAACAACCGAGTTATGCAATATTCCACCTGAGATGATGGTTCCTGCACCAACAATTGAGTCATGAGCGGCTCCACCCTCGCTAAATTTTGCAGGTGGAAGTGAAGGCGGATTAGTAAGTAAAGGCCAGTCGCGGTTATAGAGATTAAAAATAGGATGCACTGAGACCAAGTCCATATGCGCGTCGTAGTAAGCATCGATAGAGCCAACATCACGCCAATAGCCCTTATCGCGATCGGTCTCTCCCGGTACAACGTTATGAGCAAAGTCGTAGACTTTTGCAACACCGTTGTTCGTTAGAAATGGAATGATATTTGCGCCTAAATCGTGACGGGATTCAATATCCTCGGCATCGATGATTAGAGCCTCCTCCATGACATCACGTTTGAAAATATAATTACCCATCGAGACAAGACACAAATCTGGGTGCCCCGGCATCGCTGGTGGATTAGCTGGTTTTTCATGGAAAGCTTTAATTGTTATTCCGTCATCGGCTAATTCAATAACACCAAACTCATGTGCCTCAGAACGTGGCATTCGTATCGCCGCAACAGTTACTCCTGCGCCAGACTCTACGTGTTGCTCAAACATCTGACCTGGATCCATACGGTAGACGTGATCTGCACCGAAAACCAAAACATGCTTTGGATTTTCATCGTGAATCAAGTTGAAGTTTTGCAATATTGCATCGGCGCTACCGGTATACCAGCGCGGACCCAACCGCTGCTGAGCAGGAACTGGCGTGATGTAGTTACCCAGCAGAGCAGACATTCGCCATGTAGTTGTGATGTGCCTATCGAGTGAGTGAGATTTGTACTGGGTTAATACCGCGATTTTAAGCATGTTGGCATTTACCAAATTGGAAAGTACAAAATCAATCAATCGGTATGAACCACCGAATGGAACCGCGGGCTTGGCCCGATCGGCTGTTAAGGGCATTAATCGCTTACCTTCACCGCCGGCAAGGACTATGCCTAGCGGGAGTTTAAGTTTTGCCATGTGCTAACGATAGCCTGTACCCCATGGTCAAGGTAAGGGCACAGCAATGAGCGATTTGAAAATTGGAGTCATCACTAAAGAGTGGCCCCCTGCCATTTATGGAGGCGCAGGAGTCCATGTCCTGCAACTAACGCAAGCACTTCGCACAATCAGTGATGTATCCGTGGATGTTCACTGTTTTGGTGGTGCCCGCAGTGATGCTTTTGGCTACTCAACTCCCGCAGAGTTCGCTGATGCAAATCCAGCGGTACAAGCCCTCGCTACCGATCTTGAAATAGCCTCGCATTTAGAAGGTGTAGACGTTGTTCATTCGCACACCTGGTATGCCAATATGGCCGGTCACATTGCATCGCTGCAGTATCAAATCCCCCACATAGTCAGCGCGCACTCGCTCGAACCGTTGCGACCTTGGAAGGCTGAGCAACTCGGTGGTGGATTTGCAATCTCATCTTGGGCAGAAAAAACAGCATATGAAGCTGCATCAGCAATTATCGCCGTCAGTGATGCGATGCGCGCCGATGTACTTGCCGCATACCCTTCGATTTCACCCGATAAAGTTGTAACTATTCGCAACGGTGTTGATACGTCGAAATTCCTTCCCAACCATGATTTAAGCACTGCAGAAAAGTTTGGAGTTACGGGTCGCTATGCGATTTTTGTTGGTCGCATTACTCGACAGAAGGGTTTAGCCCATCTTTTGCGCTCCTGGAAAGAGGTTCCAGATGAGTATGGATTAGTTTTGGCTGCAGGCAGCCCTGATGAAGAAGGAATCGGCAATGAGGTTGCAGATCTCATCGCAGAACTATCACTAACTAGAAAAAATATCTGGTGGATTAAAGATATGTTGCCTCATTCAGAGTTAACGGCGATGTTGACGGGAGCAGATCTTTTTATCTGCCCTTCTGTGTATGAGCCACTCGGAATCGTTAACTTAGAGGCGATGGCATGTGAAACTGCGGTACTTGGATCTAGAGTCGGCGGAATTCCTGAAGTAGTCGCAGATAAGGAGACTGGCGAGTTAGTTGACTATGACGGCAACAGTGATTCCTTTGAAAATGCACTCAGTGAAGCGATAACGCGTCTGATGTCACAGCCAGATCTGCTCAATGACTATGGCTCTGCTGGCAGAGTACGTGCAATGAACCTCTTTGGATGGGATGCCGTCGCTGCAGCAACTGTGGCTCTTTATCGACGTGTGATTGCATAAATGACCCGTAAATCCTGGATTCAGTTTGGCATCGTTGGTCTTTTATGGGGAATTCCATATTTACTGATGAAGGTCGCAGTTGCCGATATCCCACCTCCACTAATCGTTGCCGGAAGAACTTTAATCGGCGCTGCAATATTGATTCCAATTGCCATCCACAAGAGGAGTTTCATGGATGCAGTACGTGGCATCAAATACGTATTGCCATA
>WLOR01000066.1 GCA_009699165.1 Actinomycetota bacterium
TACGTTGAGGCAACAGGAACCGCACCAGGCATATTAGCTACACAGTAAAAAACCGAATCATGAACCATGTATGTCGGCTCGGCATGCGTAGTTGGTCGGCTATCTTCAAAACATCCACCCTGATCAATTGCGATATCAACTAGTACCGACCCATGTTTCATGCTTTTAACTAGTGCATTCGAGACCAGCTTTGGAGCTTTAGCTCCATGCACTAATACTGCCCCAATAACTAAATCGGCTAATCTGACTTCTCTTTCAATAGCGTGCGCTGAAGCCACAAGAGTCCTAATTCTGCCTGCGTAGACGGTGTCGATAAAGGCTAAGCGCGAAATCGAACGATCAAAGACAGTAACCTCAGCCCCCATTCCAACGGCAATTACTGCAGCATTTAAACCAGCTACACCTGCGCCGATTATTACTACCCGGCCAGGTGCCACTCCAGGAACTCCCCCGAGTAAAACACCTCGCCCGCCATTAGGTTTTTGCAGTGCTGTTGCTCCTACTTGCGTTGCAAGTCGTCCAGCGACTTCACTCATAGGTGCAAGAAGCGGCAGAGATCCATTTACTTCAACGGTCTCATAGGCGATTGCCGTGGAACCACTTGCAATGATTGCATCTGTACATGCGCGTGAAGCCGCAAGATGTAGATATGTGAAGAGTATTTGACCTCTCTTCATTCTGGAGTACTCAATTTCTATTGGCTCTTTAACCTTGAGAATCATCTCGGATTGTTGCCATACTTGATCGGCTGTATCAACAATCACTGCACCTGCAGCTACAAAATCGCCATTAGTTATTGCAGAGCCCAAACCTGCGCCGTCTTCGATCAATACTGTATGGCCTAATGCTACAAATTCGCTGACGCCTTCTGGAGTGATAGCCACGCGGGATTCATGCACTTTGATCTCTTTGGGAACACCGACAATCATAAGGAATTAACCTTTCGCTTTAACTGCCGCTGCGATTAAGCCCACAAAGAGCGGATGAGGACGAGTAGGACGAGAGCGAAGCTCAGGATGAGCTTGAGTTCCTACATAGTAAGGATGCTCCTTTAACGGTAGTTCTACAAACTCAACTAAATCACGCTCTTTGTAAAAACCAGAGAAGACCAATCCCGACTGCGCAATTAGATCTCGGTATTTGTTGTTAACTTCATATCTATGACGATGACGTTCAGAGACCTCATTGGCGCCATATGTTGATGCCACTACCGAACCTTCAATCAACTGCGCCTTATAGAGGCCAAGCCTCATTGTTCCACCCATATCTTGATTTCCAGCAACGATATCCTTCTGATCCTCCATAGTCGCAATAACTGGAGTGCCGGTCTCTGAAAATTCTGCTGAGATTGCATCGGTGATGCCTGCTAAATTCCTTGCCGCCTCGATAACCATGCACTGTAGACCAAGGCATAATCCAAGTGTTGGTATTTTATTTTCACGTGCATATTTTAGTGCACCGACTTTACCTTCAATGCCGCGAATGCCAAATCCTCCAGGGATACATATTGCATCGACATTATTTAAATTCTTTGCCGCACCTTCAGGTGTCTCGCACTCATCGCTTGCAATCCAGACAATCTCTATTTTGGATTCGTTTGCAAAGCCACCGGCACGCAAAGCCTCTGACACGGAAAGATAAGCATCGGGAAGATCAATGTATTTTCCAACTAAACCAACTCTAATCAGATGTTTTGGATGATGAACTTTTTCAAGCAGGGAGTCCCACTCCCCCCACACGACCTCGTGAGATTGCAAACCTAAACGCGCAACGACGTAAGCATCTAGTCCTTCTGCATGAAGAACTTTTGGAATATCATAAATCGATGGGGCATCAACGGCTGCGACAACTGCTTCAAGATCAACATCGCACATCAAGGATATTTTCTTCTTAACCGAGAGCGGGATTTCGCGATCCGATCGTAGGACTATTGCATCTGGTGCAATACCAATACTGCGTAATGCAACCACCGAGTGTTGCGTTGGTTTTGTCTTTAGCTCGCCAGATGGGCCAATGTATGGCACCAAAGAGACATGAAGGTAAAAAACATTGTCTCGACCTACTTCTTGCCTAATCTGGCGTGCCGCCTCCAAAAAAGGCTGTGACTCAATATCGCCGACCGTTCCGCCAATTTCAGTAATGACAACGTCAATGTCAGGGGCGGCCATTGCACGAATACGCTCTTTTATCTCATTAGTAATGTGGGGAATTACTTGAACCGTTTCGCCTAAATACTCTCCGCGTCGCTCACGTGCGATGACGCGTGAATATACCTGGCCAGTCGTTACGTTAGCTGAGCCATGCAGGTTTGTATCCAAGAAGCGCTCATAATGGCCGATATCTAAATCCGTTTCAGCTCCATCATCGGTTACGAAAACCTCCCCATGTTGAAAGGGATTCATTGTGCCTGGATCAACGTTTAAATAAGGGTCCAGTTTTTGCATAGTCACTCGGAGCCCACGGGCGACAAGCAGTCTGCCTAGAGATGAGGCGGTAAGTCCTTTACCAAGAGATGAGGCGACTCCGCCCGATACAAAGATATGTTTAGTCACATGTTGCTGGCCCATGGGAGACCAAACTATCACCTCCCTACCGACTTGCCTTACACCTTAAGAGATAGCAGTTCGGCGGCGTGTTCGCGAGCACTTACAGAGTTTTCTAGGCCGGCGAGCATCCTTGCTATCTCCTCTATTCGCTCTTCACCCTCTACTTTGTGGACATCGCTCTGGGTAACCGATCCATCGCTGTCTTTAGTAACAACAAAGTGTGAATCTGCCCACGCAGCTACTTGAGGTAGATGGGTCACGACGATGACCTGCGCATGACGCGAAAGTTCATGAAGCCTGCGACCGACCTCTATCGCTGCTTTGCCACCTACTCCGGCATCTACTTCATCGAAGACGTAGGTACCGACTGGATGGGTTGCTGCAATTACAACTTCCAGTGCCAACATAACCCTCGACATTTCACCACCGCTTGCACCTTTTGATAAAGAAACTAGTGGTCCATCTTTATGTGCAGAGATAAACATTGCGATCTCATCACAACCAGTCGCCGAAAAATCTGATTCTTTTAAAGAAGAGTAATCAGCGCTGTCAACGCGGGCCACAAAAGATGTGTGTGGCATCGATAAGGCTTGCACTTCTAACGTCACTGCCTGACTTAATCGAGCTGCCGATTCACCTCTGATTCTTGTTAAATCTTTCGCAGCGCTAACGAGATTAATCTTTACATCCTTTAGCTCTGATTCTAACTCCTTGAGGCGATCATCCCCACCTTCTAAATCCGAAATGCTGCTCTCGGTTAACTCATATCGTTGAACTAATTTGTCCGACTCGATATCAGCCGAATCAGATCCGCCATACCTTTTTATAAGTGTATGTATCTGCGCTTTTCTTGAGTTAAGCAGCTCGAGTTGTGATGGATCTGCTTCAAGAGCATCCAAATATGAAGTCAACGCACTGCGCGCATCATCAATAAGATAAAAACCCTCACTCACCTGCGCATAGATGGCATCGAGTGCTACATCTTTACTTCGCGCAGCTTCAAGTGCTTTTAATGCGACACCCAGTGTAGTTAGGGATCCAGACTCTTCCTCATTGAGTACTTGTGCCGCGCTCACACCGGCTATCCGTAGCTCTTCAACACTTGAAAGGCGCGCTATCTCCGTTGATATCTGCGTGTACTCACCACGCACCAGCGATAACTGCGAAAGTAAAGTAGAGAACTCTCGAAGCTCTGCAAGCTCAAATTCGCGTTTGTCGATAGATTTTTTTAATACGCTAATACGCGCCTTTAAGTCATGATAACTATTGAGAATCTGACTGTATCTATTAAAGGCCTCTTCAAAACTCTTGCCAGCAAATCTATCTACTAGCTCACGCTGTTTCGATGCCTTACTAATATTCAAATTTGCCGCCTGCGCATGAACCTCAACTAATAGTTCGCTTGCCTGCGACAAAGTACTCGCAGTCACAGCAACGCCATTGCTTGATGCTTTACTTTTTCCATCACTTGAAACAGTGCGAGTGATGATTAATTCACCATCCTCAACAACGATTCCGAGATCTTCAAAACTCTCTATCTGGCTTTGCGGAATAGTGAATCGACCGCTAGCAACGAGCCTTTGACTTCCTTGACGAACTAAAGCGCTATCACTCTTGCCACCTAAAATCAGATTGAGCGCAGTTAAGATCATCGTCTTACCCGCTCCTGTTTCCCCAGAAAGAACAGTTAAGCCTTGAGAGATCTCAATTGTTGACTGCTCGATGACACCAATCGAGCGAATGGTGATTTCATCAAGGAATGTACGCTCACTCACCGCGCCATCCTTGAACTGGGAGTTTGAACTTTGCTACTAAGCGATCACTGAAAAGTGTATTGCTCAAGTGAGCCAACAAAACCACCCCAGAGTCCTTTCTAATATGCACATGATCACCGGCCAGCAAGTCAAAGTTGCGAAGTGAGTCCGCTGATAACAACGCCTCTGCCGACTCGATGCGAACCACAATCTGCGACTGCGTTGAGATCACAAGGGGTCTTGAGAAAAGGGCATGTGCGGATATTGGAAGAACCACAAGGGCATCTACCTCTGGCCAGACAACAGGTCCGCCGGCTGAAAAGGCATAGGCCGTTGATCCAGTTGGCGTAGAGCAGATCAGTCCATCGCAACCCCATCGAGAGATTGGTCGTTCATCGATCTCGAGAAAAAGCTCAACCATTGTGGCGTGTTGGCGCTCGACAGTTACCTCATTGAGCGCCCAACCATGTGCAACCTCATGGCCATCTCGAACCACTGAATACTTCAGTGTCATACGCGGATCGATCACGTAGTTTTTATTCGTAATCGCTTGGACAACTGCATCCAAAGAAACTTTTTCTACTTCAGCTAAAAATCCAACATGACCAAGATTGACTCCGAGCAGTGGAATATTGTGAATACGAGTAACCTCTGCGGCGCGCAACATAGTTCCATCGCCACCTAGAACAACACCTACCTCGATCTCTGGCAGGTTCTCTATCTGCGAATTAGTTACTCCTGCAATCGCTATCTCAGAGATTGTAAAGAGCGTGAATCCAGCCTCCATAAAACCTAGAGCGAGTTTTTGTGCAGCCTCCACAGCCTGCGGCCTGGATGAGTTACAGACTATTAACAGATTTCTCATTAGGCAGGACCCTCTGCAATAGCACGATCCAAAGCCTCAAGCTCTATCGCTGGTGCGCCTCGACGAAGCCATAGAAAATACTCAACATTTCCCGCTGGTCCAGGAAGGGGGCTTGCAACTATCCCCAACGTTCCCAAACCCACATCAAATGCCGACTCAGCTACTTCGACCACTGCCGCTTTGCGCAAGAGAGGATCGCGTACAACACCGCCGGCGCCAAGTTTTTCACGGCCAACTTCAAACTGGGGCTTAACCATTAGGAGGTAATCCGCATCTGGCTTTGATACCGCAGCCAGCGCAGGCAAAACAAGAGTTAAAGAGATAAAGCTTAAATCAGCAACTACAAGATCAATAGGATCACCGACGACATCACCGGTCAAGTGGCGGATGTTTGTTCGATCTAAAACACTTACACGTTCATCTTGTCGCAATCCCCAAGCCAACTGCCCATAACCAACATCTACAGCAACTACATGTGCGGCATTACGGCGAAGAAGCACATCAGTGAAGCCTCCAGTTGAGGCACCGGCATCTAGACAGCGTTTACCCTCTACTTCAACGCCTTTGAACGCATCGAGTGCGCCGGCTAATTTATGACCGCCACGCGAGACAAAATCATCGCGTTTGCCTGCTAGCTTAATCGATGTCTGAGCATCAACCATTGTCGCTGATTTGGTAGCAGGAATCCCATTAACGAGCACTGATCTCGATTCGATTAGATCAGATGCATTCTCACGAGAGCGTGCAAGTTCGCGACGAACAAGCTCTGCATCTAATCGAATCTTCACTCTTATGAACTCCTATTAAAGACCGTCGATAGAGGAAAGTGCTGCAGCAAGTTTTGTATGCAGCTCCTCAAATCTCGTTCCGTGATCATTGATCTCCATTGCATCGATCTCTACGAGTTCGTTGCGAATCTCTTCAACTAAGCTCTCTCCATGTATAGAGTTCATCTCCTGCATTTACTTACTCACTCTCTTAGCGGTTGTCTTTTTAACCGTTGCTTTTGTGCTCGTTGCCGATTGTGATTTCTTCACTGTACTTCTCTTTTTCGCAGCAGCCTCAGATTTCGCTGGTGTTTTCTTTGCCCCTTCAGGCCTCTTTGTTGATGCACTCTTGAGTCGGGCAACCTCTTCTTTGAGTGCTTCAAACTCACCTCGCTTGACAAAGCCCATCTTTGAAACTGATCGCTCTACCTCGTCTTCAATCTTAACTTTTAGCGCCTCGCCGCTATCGCGCATCCACTGATTGAGCGCAGCGGCTACTTCAGTAGCACTCTTGTCTCCATCGCTAACTTTTGTCAGATACGTTCGAATTGTTGCAAAAAAATCGTTGGACATAGGTAGAAGAGTACCTATATTCGCGCCATCTCTATCGCTTCTACTTGCCAGCGACTTGCAACGCCGTTAGCGCTCTTCCAGAATCGACGATGGATGCTGCCAGAGATTTCCACCCACTCATCGGCTTTGAGGGTCATTGCAAACCGTCTAGATTTGGCGCTCCATGCCGCTATATCCAGCGTGTCAACACCTTCACGCTTCTCGCGATTGATTATCAATCTGAACTCAACGACCTTATCGCCGCTTGGCAGCTCTTTGATTGATGCAGTAGTTGAAACCCTGCCTCGTAAAAGGACGTCGTTAAGTGAGTAATCCTCTGGAACCTGCGTGATTGTGGTTTTTATAACCATGGAATGCCTCCTAAAACATTAGTAGTGGAGGCAGAGTTCCTTAACGTACTGACAATCTTATTGGCGGCTCACAATAAACTGTGCACAACTATGAAGAGCTTCTCTCCAATGCATCGGTGCTTTCATCGGCATCTAGAACGGCGCACTTTGCAAACCATTGCTTCGCCTCTGCAACACGACCTGCTGCCTCAAGAGCATCTGCATATGCATACCGCAGACGTATCGACCAATCTTCGCTCTCATTTGAGAGCTCTTTGCATGTTAATGTCACGACAGCGGCGTCGAGTTCACCTAAATCACGGCGAGCCCCAGATGCAACTATGCGCATCTCTATCTCCTCTGGTTTGGCTAAACGTTTTACTTCGGCAGATCCGGCAAGTGCAAGTGCTTTGAGCGGATTGCCAAGACCGCGTTCACAGTCGGCCATTACGGGCCACATTGTTACATCGCCTGAAATTCGATGTGCAGCTCGCAATTCTTTTAGAGCAATTTCATAAAAACCTGCACGGTATGCGGCGTAACCAGCTGATTCGCGAACTACGGCTAATCGTCCGGCGTGATGAGCCGCTGCAACTCCATGCTTATGTGCAAGAAATGGATCAGAGTCGGCGTAAAGTGCTAAGCACTCTAAATGTCTTGATACTACTTTCGCATTCTCTGGAGAGAGAGAAAGAAGTTCGGCGCGCAGAGATTTATCTAGCTCCTCCCCCGTAATCTCTTCAGGAATATCTGGCTCAAAAATTCTTGGACGCAACCTTGATTGATCGCGATCCATGGGAGCTATTCGTGTACCGCGCGGATCAGAGCCATCACGTGTTTGACGCGGTGCACCTGGACGGGATGTTGAACCACCACGTGCCGGTAAATCCTCACGGCGACGTTCGGAGTTCGGTCCTGTTGGTTTTCTATCACCGGTAGATGGGCGAGATGATGAAGGACGAGATGAACTGCTTGAACTGCTTGATGGACGCGATGCTGACGGACGGCCAGAAGATGAACGCGGTGTTGAAGGACGATCAGATGGTGGACGTGAATTTCTACGCTCTTCCATTATGAACTCCTTCAAAGATCATGTTTCACATATGCATTGCCAAGGTTACGGCACGAGAAATAAAAAAGGGGCGCTCGTTAAAGCGCCCCTTTTTATAAAAGA
>WLOR01000067.1 GCA_009699165.1 Actinomycetota bacterium
ATCGGCTACGGTTACAGCGGGCATTTGAAATCTCCTTGGCTCAGCGAAAGGATAGTTGAACTTTCAACTACCAGCAACCTCAGAGATATTCTCCGAAACGAGTCCAGCCTTTACGCTTAGTCAATGCTAAAAATTCAATGTCTAACTATCGATTGCCAGGATCCAGCCGCCCTCGCAGATTTCTGGGCACAGGTGCTCGATTGGAAGGTCGGCGAAGGCGCTACCAATAATGAGGCTTACATTGAGAAGAAACTAGAGCCGTCGCATGGTGATGGCTACCCAGATCTGCTCTTCATCAAAACTCCTGAGCACAAAATCTCAAAGAACAGGATGCATATCGATCTTCGACCAGAGGATCAATTGCTAGAAGTTGAACGCCTGGAAAAAATCGGCGCAACACGAATTGAGATTGGGCAGTCCAGTGACCCAGATACAACCTGGATTGTGATGGCAGATCCTGAAGGAAATGAGTTTTGCGTTCTTAAAGCTCTTAGTTAGAGAGCTTTAAGTGCAGAAACAACTTTTGTAAGTGACGCCTTTGCATCACCGAACAAGAGCATTGTCTTTGGATCATACAAAAGCTCATTTTCGATTCCAGCAAAACCTGGGCGCATCGAACGCTTCAAGAAAATTACATTGGCTGCGTTAGCAACTTTTAAAATCGGCATTCCATAGATTGGACATCCCGGCGTATTTTCCGCTGCTGGGTTCACAACATCGTTAGCACCGATAACAATTGCAACATCGGTCTGACTAAAAGTTGGATTAATCTCATCCATCTCTTCTAATTGATCATATGGAACATTTGCTTCGGCAAGTAGCACATTCATATGTCCTGGCATGCGTCCGGCAACTGGGTGAATTCCATAAGCAACATCGATGCCTTTAGAGATCATTAAGTCTGCAAGTTCGCGCACTGTGTGTTGCGCCTGTGCCACAGCTAAACCAAAGCCTGGCACGATGACAACGCGACGTGCATAGTTCAGTAAGATCGCTACGTCATCAGGTGAACCCGAACGAACAGGTCGCTCTTCTGCAGTCCCGCTTGCATCTTGTGGCTTTGCTGTAAATGCACCAAACAAAGTTCCAAATAATGAACGTCCCATTGCTTCGGCCATAAGTCGAGTCAAGATTGTTCCTGATGCTCCCACCAAGGTGCCCGCGATAATAAGTAGTACTGAATCTAGAACGTAACCACTTGCTGCCACAGTTAAACCGGTGAAGGCGTTTAAAAGTGAGATAACAATAGGCACATCTGCGCCGCCAACTGGAAGCACAAAGAGCACACCAAAGAGAAGTGAAAGGCCAGCGAGCACTAAGAGTGGTGTCGTTCCAAGTGCAGCAACAACCCAGCCTCCAACGCCTATGACGCTGACCAATGTAGCTGCGATGATGAATCGACCTGCAGGGAAAATCACTGGGCGAGTTGTCATAAGCTCTTGTAACTTCATGAAAGTAATAACAGATCCGCTAAATGACACGCAACCAACGATTACTGTGAATACTGTAAAGATAACTTCGGCCTTTGTTGCATGGCTACCAAGGTGAAGATATTCAACAATTGCAACTAGTGCAGCAGCGCCACCTCCAACACCATTAAATAGTGCAACAAGTTGTGGCATCTGTGTCATCTCAACTTTACGTGCAGCTGGCACACCAACAGATAAGCCAATAATCATTGCACCTAAAATCCAGCCGAGGTTATTTAGTGGCAGTGATGAACCAGGATTTGCATAGAAGAAGACAACGAGTGTTGCCAACGTTGCACCAAAGGCACCGATTAAATTTCCTCGACGCGCAGTCTTAGGATGGGATAAGCCTTTAAGGGCCAAGATAAATGCGACACCTGCGGCGAGGCCGATCAGGTCATACAGTGTGCGGCTCATTATTTCTTTCCTTTGAACATTTCAAGCATTCGATCGGTGACAACGAAGCCGCCGACCATGTTGATAGTTGCTAAGACAATCGCAGCAACTGCAAGTCCGAGTTCGAGATTTGTTGAACTGTGATCGGCCACGATAATTGCACCAACCAAAATCACTCCATGGATTGCATTCGCACCAGACATCAGTGGAGTATGTAAAGTTGAGGAAACTTTTGATACAACTTCAAAACCCACAAAGACAGCTAATACGAAGATCGAAATAATCGCTATCGGCTCCATTTACTTACCTCCTGCATTTCTACGGGCCCCATCGTGAGTAACCGCGGCCCCATTGATGATTTCATCCTCGAAGTTAATAGTGAATGCCACCTTGGCTTCATCTTTAGCCGGGGTAGTAAAGAGTGTTAATAGATTTACAACGTTTCGTGAGTACAGGAACGATGCATGGAAAGGAAGCTGACTTGGCACATCTTTGCCACCCCAGATACGAACCCCACCCGATGTAGAGATAATCTCACCAGGCTTTGATCCCTCAACATTTCCACCAGTTTCAGCGGCCAAGTCAATGATGATTGTGCCGGGGGCCATTGAATCAATCATTGTCTGTGTCATCAGACGTGGTGCTTGGCGACCAGGCACTGCGGCAGTTGTAATAACAACATGAGATTTTGCAATGTATGGAGTAAGAAGTGCTTGTTGTTGAGCTGCGCGATCTTCAGTCATCTCGCGTGCATAACCACCGGTTCCCTCAAGCGCTTCGAGTTCGAGTTCGATAAAAGTAGCGCCCATCGAACGAACTTCATCGGCAGATGCTGGACGAACGTCATATGCAGAAACAACTGCGCCCAATCGACGAGCAGTCGCAATTGCTTGTAAACCTGCAACACCTGCACCGAGTACTAATACTTGTGCTGGAGTAACAGTTCCTGCAGCAGTCATAAGCATTGGGAAGAAACGCGGTGATAGTTCGGCGCCTACAAGGGCTGCGCGATAGCCCGCACACAATGCCTGTGATGAAAGCGCATCCATTGATTGAGCTCGCGAAATACGGGGAACTAATTCAAGAGAGAATGCAGTAACACCTGCCGAAGCCGCAGCATCAATTGAATCGACGGCAGTAACCGGTGACATAAAACTTATAGTTACCGCGCCTTTCTTCAACTTACCCATCTGGGCTGGCGTTAGAGGCTGCACTGAGAGAACGGCATCAGCGTCGCTGAGAACTTCACCGTTAGAGATCGTTGCACCAGCGCTTATGTAATCAGCATCTGTTGCTTGCGAATGTACTCCGGCACCAGATTCGATGACGACATCGAAACCTAGTCGAGTTAATTTATTAATGATGTCGGGAACAAGCGCCACGCGCTTTTCACCCTCACGAATTTCTTTAGGTACGGCTATGCGCATGCGGGAAATACTACTGGCTAGAGCCTTTCAGGTCACCTCTGACAAGGTGATACAACAGAGATTGAATCGTCGTACGTCGGTGAAAAGCCTCACGCCAGATAAGTGATTTTGTTCCGTCTATCACAGAGGCTTCGACCTCTTCTCCGCGATGTGCAGGTAAACAGTGCATGAACACTGAATCTTTTTGAGTAAGTGACATTAAATTTTCTGTGACTGCAAATGGTGAGAGTGCCAGCACTTTTTCATCTCGCTCGTCATCTGAATCACCCATCGACATCCAAACATCGGTATATAAAACACTTGCATCTTTTGCGGCAGCTTCTGGATCGTGAAGCGTTTCAATCTTTGCGCCACTTTGTAATGCGATTTTTTGTGCGACTTCAACGACTCGAGGATCTGGCGCCCATGCACCAGTTGGAGTTGCTGTGACAACATGCGCTCCCATGATTGCACCCATGAGCAACCAAGCATGGGACATATTATTTCCATCGCCTAAGTAGACAAATTTGCGACCAGATATATCTTTTCCAAACTGTTCGCGAATGGTCAACCAGTCGGCGAGCAACTGTGTTGGATGATCATCATCTGTAAGTGCGTTTATAACAGGAATCGAAGCGCTAGCTCCCAACTCGTTAACATCGGACTGCGCAAAAGTTCGGATGATTAATGCACTGCAGTAGCCACTAATTATTCGAGCAGTATCAGCGATTGTCTCTCCACGCCCTAATTGCAGTTCGTCGCCACGAATAAAGATTGGGGTTCCACCAAGGTGGGCAACTGCCGTCTCAGATGATAGGCGTGTACGTGTTGAAGGCTTGGTCATATAAATTGCAACTGTTTTATTGGCTAGCGCAGTGTTAGATCGGAGTGGATTAGCGGCAAATTCAGCGGCCGTGTCCAGGAGCAACTCAACATCAGCGCGGCAGAGGTCTTGGGTTCGGAGTAAGTCCTTCATTTGCGAATTCTACCCGTAGTTTCACCGTCGCCGAAGGTATTCTTATCCACCTCATGGGCATCTTTACAAAAGGCACGGTTGAGACGGAGTCAAGCACCGATCTCCTTACTAGACCTGTCCTGGAAGAAGATGACGGCGGACATGATCGATTTGCACACTATGTAAAGAAGGAGAAAATCGTTGAATCTGCCGTAACTGGCAAGGCGGTTAGAGCTCTGTGCGGTAAAAAATGGATTCCATCACGTGATCCTGAAAAATATCCTATCTGCCCAACATGTAAAGAGATTCATGCAGGTTTGAAAAATGAACCTGAAGATCAATAGTGATGTCGCGAAAGCTCCGGATCGTAACTGCCATCGCTTTATGTGCAGTGACCTACATATTGCCAGCAGCTAGTGCATTAGAGAGCCAACCTCGCAGAATCGTAAGTGGATGGATTCCTTATTATTCAGTCAAGTCGGTTATACCTTTTATCAAGAAACTACCAAGTGCAACCGCCACTACACCTGGTGCGCCAGTCACTTGTGAAGCTAATGAATACTCACCGACTGATATAGCAACGCTGAACTCTTCGTATCTTTATACCAATAAGGATTTAATGAAAGAGATAATGCCCTTTTGGTACACGCTTAAAAGCCCAACTGTGATTCGTGATGATTATGCAACGGGCAATCCATCATGGCCGATAGCAGATGCGCTTTGCTTGATACGTAAGACGGGTTTGAAAGTAATTCCTACTATTACAGACGGCACGGACAAACTCGTTTTGGCAGGTTATTTAGCTAAGAGCGAAACGCGCTCAGCAATCGTTGCTTCAATAGTTGATTTAGTAAATAGAAATGGATTTGATGGAATCGATCTGGATTTTGAGGGCTTTGCATTTGTAGATGCAAACACAACATGGGCAAAGACAGCGCCGAATTGGACTCTTTTCATCAAAGAGTTAAGTGGCAAATTACATGAAGCACAGAAAGTGCTTTCAGTAACTACACCCTATGCATTTAATCCAAGTGAAAAACAAAAGGGATACACGGTTTATGCATGGGCCGAAATCGCATCCAGCATTGATCGCTTACGAATAATGACTTATGACTACTCTGTTGCAAAGCCTGGGCCAATTGGTCCCATTTCTTGGACGGAAAAAACTTTGCAGTATGCGATCAGCATCATGCCGGCTTCAAAGGTATTTATTGGTCTGCCTGGATACGGTCGTGACTGGATTACTTCAATCGTAGGTAACTGCCCTGTGAGCGCACCTCCTGGTATCTCGATGTCGGCAAAAGCAGCGACATTTAAGATGAGTTATGCGAGCACTAAGGCCACGATTGATCAAGCCACGCCTGTGTTTGATGAAAAAAATAGCGAGGTTACGTATTCATACGTAAAGAGTTTTAATGGACTGACTGCAAAAGGCGCGGCTACTTCATGCGCAGTATCACGAACAGTTTGGTATCAGAATGATCGAAGTTATACCGAGCGCATGAATTTAGTCGCTAAGTACCAATTAGGTGGCTCAGCGCTCTGGACTTTAGGAATGGAGGATCCAAGTGCTACGTTGGCAATGCGAAATGTTGCCTTAGCAATTGCTCCAGATGTGGTGCTGAATGCACTTACAGTTGAAAACGCAGATTCCGCAGTCATCGGATTTGGCGATCTCTTTACTCTTAACGGGGTAATTACACTCAAAGATAAAACTCCAATTTCTGCTCTATCAGTATCGATTGAGATGAAACGCAGCGGCGAAAATTCATGGGCAAAGATTGCAGAGTCCACAACAGATGCAAACGGAGCAGTCCATGTTGCGGTAAGGCCAGCAAGGTCGGCAGCCTTTCGACTAACAACTTCAGGTACATGGGAGCGCGCGGACTCAGTTAGCAATGAAAGCTTTGTAACAGTAAATCCAAGAGTCACAGTCCAATTTCCTGCATCTGTTAGTCATGGTGAACTCTTCAAAGTTAGCGGGACGCTATTGCCTCGCACAGCTGGCGCGCAGGCGCAGCTCCAAAGACTTCAAGGAGGAACGTGGCAAAATATCGGTGCAACTGTAGCCACAGATTCAGAGGGGGATTTTGTGCTGACAACATCTGAGCAATTGCGAGGGGTCTCAACCTTGCGAATTAACATCGTCAGCGCGTTGCAGAGCTCAATATCTGACAAGTTTTCAATTGTGGTGCGCTAAAGATGGTAAAACTTGATGAAGTCACCGATACGAAGATTGATGAGGCGCTTAAAGAGTTATTCAATAGCGATAAGCCATGGGTAACAATTGTTTGGGATGATCCAGTAAATCTAATGACGTATGTGACATACGTTTTGATGGAGCTCTTTGGGTTTTCACGGGAAAAAGCACATGAACTAATGATGCAAGTCCATACTCAGGGCAAAGCAGTTGTTTCAACTGGGAGCCGTGAAGAGATGGAGCATGATGTGGCTAGGTTGCATGAGTATGGCTTATGGGCCACCTTGCAACGTGGAGACCAGGCGATATGAGTGAGAATAAAGAGGAGCAACAATCAGGATTTAAGCGGCACGGTAACAATGATTATGTCGCTCAATTTTCACCTGAAGAGAGTGAAGTTCTAGTAAATCTCGTAGAACAGATTATTGAGCTGCTTGGAGAGCGTACCGATAATCACAGCGATGATCCGCTAGCGGCAATGGTTGGAATAACCAGCCATGACTCGCCACCAGATGATGATGTGCTTCTTCGACTATTACCTAACGCATACGCAGACCAAGTTGATGCCTCAGAGTTTCGAAGATACACCGAGCTCACGTTGCGAGCTAAGAAATCTGCTCATGCAATGTCAATGCGCATAGATTTAAAGAGTTCACCAGATGGTTTTATAGAGGTTGATCACGATGGTGCAAACGCCTGGCTAGGAGCGATGAACGATATTCGATTAGCTTTAGGCGTGCGATTGAAAGTGCAAGAAAACTCGTATGAGGAGTTAGAAATCTTGGCACCCGATGATCCAATGCGTGGTGTTTACGCTGTATATAGCTGGCTGGGGTGGCTTCAAGAGAGTTTAATTCAAGCGCTAATGGATGAAAATCTGTAGTCGCGCATTGCGCACGGTAGGATTAACGTTATGAGCAATGCGCCGATTGGAATCTTTGATTCCGGAGTAGGTGGGCTTACAGTTGCTAGATCTATATTAGATCAACTCCCCAATGAATCGACTTTATATATCGGCGATACTGCAAGGGGTCCGTACGGTCCAAGGCCGTTAGCACAGGTACGTGAGTTTGCTTTAGAGAGCTTGGATTTTCTCATTGAGCAAGGCGTCAAGGCGATTGTCATCGCGTGCAATACGGCAAGTGCTGCAATGTTACGTGATGCGCGTGAGCGCTATTCGGTGCCGGTCATTGAAGTTATTCAACCGGCAGCCCGTCGCGCAGTCGCAGCTACTCGGAGTGGAAATATCGGAGTTATTGGCACAAACGCCACCATTGAATCTGCAGCATATCTCGATGCTTTTGCTGCAGCACCCCAGTTAAAGATAACTTCTATCGCGTGCCCACTCTTTGTTGAATTTGTAGAGCGGGGCGAAACATCTGGTACGGAAATCACTGAGATTGCTCGAAATTATCTGGCACCTTTTATAGAGGCAAAGATTGACACCTTAGTTCTTGGGTGCACGCACTA
>WLOR01000068.1 GCA_009699165.1 Actinomycetota bacterium
GCCATCGCCTCATTTTCAACGGTTTTTGCAAAGGCGTGATCGCGCATAGCCATAATTAAAAGCTTTGGGGATAGTGGTTTTTCAGTATGCCAAGCCGGGCACTGTGATTGGCAGCGACCACATTCGGTGCACGAAGACATATCCAACAAACCTTTCCAGGTTATATCTGCGCGCGTACCTAATCCAAAGACGTCATCATCTTTAGGATCTTCAAAGTTAATTACTTCACCATGCGACAACATCGCAGGCAGTGGTCCCAACGAAGATTTTCCATCTGCGTTTCGGCGAAAGAAAATATTAAAAGGTGCTAAGAATCTGTGCCAAGCGACACCCATCGTTAAGTTACTTGCAATGACAATAAACCAAGCCATCGATACAACAATCTTAATGGTTGCTAACAACTGGACTGACGAGATGAGTTGGCCAAGAGTCCAGCTCTTCAAATACGATGCAATAAACCATGTTGTTACAAAGTGACGATTCCATTTAGTCTCGTCAGATAAAGCACCTTCTAGGCCGCGTAGCGAGATTACACAAAACACAATAACTAGAATTGTTGCTTCGACGTAATACGCCTTAAGCATGCCTGAACCATAAAAACGGGATCGCTTATTTCGAAGGCGCGTTACTTGTCTGATAATAATTAGCGTAAGAATTCCGACACCAGTAGCCCACGCGATGAGTTCGGTGAAGTACTCATAAGCCCACAAGTGACCAATAATGGGAAGAGCAAACTCAGGATTAATCAGTTGGCCATAGGCAGTGATAAGGGTTCCAAATAAAACTACGAAGCCCACCATCACAAACCAGTGCGCAAATCCAACAATCGTAAAGTTGAACATCTTGGTGTGACCGAATATCTCACCAGCTGCCATGCGCAGACGCTTGCCACGATCGTTGCTACGTGTTGGATCGGCCGCACCTTTCTTGTAGATGCCAATTAACTCTCGAGTGCGCACAAGCATTAAGACCAGGGCTACAACAGTGGTGGCATATGCGATAACGGCGAGAGTCAGATTCATAGCCATAGGTTAGGGAATAAACCTCGCCAGAGCACGGTTCTCCTAGAAGCAAACCTGAGTCGCTTCGACTCAACCTTTTGGGTATAGTGGACTCAGGTTTGAAGCAGGCCTCGACCCTATCCCAGGCTCGAGCGAGATAAAGGAGCGATACATAATGGCTAGAGCAGTTGGAATCGACCTAGGAACGACAAATAGTTGCGTCTCTGTCCTAGAAGGTGGCGAAGCCACCGTAATCGCCAATGCCGAAGGTGCCCGCACGACCCCGTCGATTGTGGCCTTCGCAAAAAATGGCGAGGTCCTCGTCGGTGAAGTGGCCAAGCGCCAATCAGTCACTAACGTTGATCGCACAATCCGGTCAGTTAAACGTCACATGGGTACAGATTGGTCCATCGACATCGATGGCAAGAAATACACATCCCAAGAGATTTCGGCACGCGTACTACAAAAGCTAAAGCGTGATGCAGAGGCCTACTTAGGCGAAACTGTAACCGATGCAGTAATCACAGTCCCGGCATATTTTAATGATGCACAGCGTCAAGCAACTAAAGAGGCTGGCGAAATCGCAGGTCTAAATGTTCTGCGAATTATCAACGAGCCAACCGCTGCAGCGCTCGCATACGGTTTAGATAAAGCCGACCAAGAGCAGACAATCCTTGTATTCGACTTAGGTGGAGGAACTTTCGACGTTTCTCTACTTGAAATTGGCGATGGCGTTGTTGAAGTGAAGGCAACTAACGGAGATAACCACTTAGGTGGAGATGACTGGGATCAAGCACTCGTTGACTTTCTCGTTCAGAACTTCGGTTCACAGAATGGAATCGACTTAACTAAAGACAAGATGGCGATGCAACGTATTCGTGAAGCTGCTGAAAAAGCAAAGATCGAACTTTCATCATCACAATCTGCATCAATCAACTTGCCATACATCACAGTTGATGCTGAAAAGAACCCCTTGTTTATGGACGAGACAATTACACGCGCACAGTTCCAACAGTTAACTGGCGCACTACTTGATCGTTGCAAGAAGCCTTTCCAAGCAGTACTAAAAGATGCTGGTATTCCAATTAGCCAGATTCACAGTGTTGTACTTGTTGGCGGTTCAACTCGTATGCCAGCAGTCGTTGATCTTGTAAAAGAGCTCACTGGTGGAAAAGAGCCTAATAAGGGCGTAAACCCTGATGAGGTTGTTGCAGTCGGCGCTTCGCTACAAGCAGGTGTATTAAAAGGTGAAGTAAAAGATGTGCTTCTACTAGATGTAACTCCACTCTCACTTGGTATCGAAACTAAGGGTGGCGTTATGACTCGCCTAATCGAGCGAAATACAACGATTCCTACAAAGCGCAGTGAAGTATTTACAACTGCCGATGATAATCAACCAGCAGTTCAGATTCAGGCCTACCAAGGCGAACGTGAAATGGCTGCTTACAACAAGAAGCTCGGCATGTTCGAACTCACTGGTCTGCCACCTGCACCACGTGGAATTCCACAGATTGAAGTTACATTCGATATCGATGCCAACGGAATCGTTCACGTCTCAGCTAAAGATCTCGGCACAGGTAAAGAGCAGAGCATGACCATTACTGGTGGCTCAGCTCTCTCCAAAGATGAAATCTCACGCATGATGGAAGATGCCGAATCACACGCCGAAGAAGATCGTCAGCGCAAAGAAGAGGCTGAAATCCGTAACGCAGGAGACTCACTTCTTTACTCAACTCAAAAGTTCATTAAAGATAATGAGGAAAAACTTAGCGAAGGTGATGCGCTAGAGAAGAAGACTGAGACGCAAGCCGCGCTCACAGAGTTGCAGACAGCACTCGGTGGTTCTAACTTCGAAATGATTAAAGCTGCAACTGAAAAAGTCGCAACAGTTAGTCAAGCATTAGGTGCAGCGCTCTATGCTGGTGCTGCAGCTGGCGCTGAACAAGAATCAGGAACAACCAATGAAGATGGCGTCGAAGACGCTGAGGTTGTGGAGTGACCGAAGAAACCTCTGTCGACGAATCCATCGCTGAATCAGTTGTTGAAGATGTAACACCGGATCAGGTAACTGATCCGGTAGTTACACTCACAAATGATTTACAGCGCTTACAGGCCGAATATGCTAATTATCGAAAGCGTGTTGAGCGCGATCGTTTAGTTGCTCACGAGATGGCGATTGGCTCAGTTCTCACCGAACTCTTGGCATTGCTCGACGACGTTGATCGCGCAGAGCAACACGGCGAATTAACTGGAGGCTTTAAGGCTGTTGCAGATCAACTGAACTCAATCACCTCGCGCATAGGTCTTGAAAAATACGGTACCGAAGGAGAAGCCTTTGATCCTCAGATACATGAGGCGCTCATGCATGAGACTTCGGCAGATATAGCGGTTCCAACCGCGACAAAGATATTGCAACCAGGGTATAAATATAAGGAGCGCATTTTGCGCCCTGCTCGCGTTGCCGTAACCGATCCGGCAGGAGAGTAAAGATTTATGGCTGCCAAAGATCTCTATGAAAAAGATTTCTATAAAGTCTTAGGCATTGATAAAAAAGCTCCTGCAGATGAGATTAAGAAAAAATATCGCGCCTTAGCTCGTGAACTGCATCCAGATAAGAACAAGGGTGATGCCGTCAAGGAGGAGAAGTTCAAAGGAATCTCCGAGGCCTACGAAATTCTTTCGGATGCAAAGAAGCGTGCTGAATATGATGAGGCCCGCTCTCTCTATGAGCGTGGTGGATTTCGTGCACCAACTGGTGGACAAGGTCAACAAGGTGGGGACTTCAACGACATCTTCGGCGGTGGCAACCCACAAGATATTTTTGCAAACCTCTTCGGTGGAGGAAGGCGTGGCCCAAGAAAAGGTCAAGACCTGCAGACCGAAGCAACGATCACTTTTCGAGAATCTGTCTTTGGTACTACTTTAGATTTGCGCCTTGCTACAGACCGTGGCGCAGCACAAAACATTACCGCGCGCGTTCCAGCGGGCGTAAATGATGGTGCGAAAATACGCGTTAAAGGCAAAGGTGCCCCTGGAGAAGCTGGCCCGGGTGACTTATTCATCATGCTTCATGTAAAACCTCATGCGATCTTTTCACGCAAAGGCGAGAATTTAACGCTGACTTTGCCGGTCACATTCGCAGAAGCAGCCCTCGGCGCTGATATCAAAGTTCCAACTATGAGCGGTGAGGACGTCACTGTTCGCATTGCGCCCGGAACATCCAATGGCCGCACACTGCGGGTGAAAGGTCGAGGCATATCAAAGGGGTCAACCACCGGCGACTTACTTGTTACCGTAGAAGTACAGGTGCCACAACGCGTTGATGGCAAGGCACTGGAAGCGTTAAAGATTTTTGCCGAAGAAACCGCGCATGAAGATGTCCGTGCAGATTTAGTGAGTAAGGCAAAGGTATGAATGAGGAGTTAGAAAACAATCCTCCCGCAGATGATGCCGCGGTTTATGTCATTTCTGTTGCCGCCGAAATTTCAGGGCTCCACCCACAAACCCTTCGCCAGTACGATCGCTTAGGTTTAGTCTCGCCAAACCGCACAGAAGGTCGCAACCGCCGTTATTCACTACGCGATATTGCACTATTGCGCGCAGTTCAAAAGTTAGTGGGAGAAGGCATCAATCACGCCGGAATAAAGAGAATTATTGAACTTGAATCGGCGATGGCTAATATGGCAATTGAAGTCGCCCAACTACGAATTGAAGTTGATGCACTTATAGATGCGAACCCACCTAAGGCACTTGTCCGACGCAAGCGCACCGAGGTAATCGTCTACAAAGAGGATAATTAAGCGGATTTTTTAAGGGGTTTAGCTAATAATCTTGATAAATCACCCGAGAGGTCCAAAGTGGAAATAAATATTTCAAGTTCAAGGGCATCACTCGGTAAACCTGTAATTGATTTGACCTGACGGAGAGATTTCTTGCGTAGCACTCTCTTTTTTGAAATCATAATAAGCGACACAGTAACCTGTTTAATTCAGATTTTCGCAATAGCGGCGGAGGGCTAGCCCACTAATAGTAATATCACCCCATGAATTCACGCGAAGAACTCAAAAAACAGATAATTTCGAAAGCTGTTGTTCACGGAAAAGTCATCTTGTCTTCGGGCAAAGAGGCCGATTATTACGTGGATTTGCGTCGTGTGACCCTTGATCATGAAGCCGCACCATTAGTCGGCCAGGTCATGTTAGAGCTAACCAAAGATTTAGAGTACGACGCAGTTGGGGGACTAACTCTTGGTGCTGATCCCGTTGCAACAGCAATGATGCACGTGGCAGCGCAACAAGGAAAAAAGATTGACTCTTTTGTTGTTCGCAAAGCAGAAAAAGCTCATGGATTACAACGTCGCATCGAAGGTCCAGATGTTAAAGGTAAGCGAGTGTTGGCTGTTGAAGATACATCTACAACTGGTGGCTCAGTCTTAACAGCTGTTGAAGCACTACTGGAAGCAGGTGCGATAGTTGTAGGCGTTGCCGTGATTGTTGAACGAGGCGCTGCACCAAAAGTTAAAGAGGCTGGATATGAATACCGTGCCGCATTTCAACTTGAAGATTTAGGTCTATAGCACCAGCGAGATCATTATTTATGGTGCTTGCGCGTTTGCCATTCACGGAATAGTTCGAGAAGTACCGGAATCAAACTCACAAATACAATAATCGCAATAATAGGGAGTATGTAAGCGTCAACAGATCCCTGTAATTTTTCACCCAATATGTAGCCAAGACCGATCACCAACTCAGTCCAGAGCACAGCCCCGATAGCGTTAAATAAAAAGAATTTCTTCTTATCCACGCCGACAATTCCGCACATTGGGTTGATTAACGTACGAACAAAGGGAACAAAACGCGCAAAGATTAAAGCTCTTCCAACTCCGTACTTTCGGAGCCACTTTTCAGTCGTTAAGACCTTCTCATGATTGAATACTCGGCCATCGGGACGATCGAATAACTTACGCCCATACTTTTCACCAAAGAAGTAGCCAACAAGTCCACCCAGGATTGCCGCCAATGGGGCTAACAAAAACAGCATCGCCGCACTCAGGTGCGCGTCACCTAAAATTGCAGCACCCGAACCGGAGGCGGCTACACCTGCAATAAAGAGGAGCGAATCACCTGGAAAGGCAAGACCGATTAGAAGTCCGGTCTCAGCAAAAATAATCCCAAGAACCCCAATCAAACCTAAATCGGCGACTATTGAGTGTGCATCAAAGAGATTCATTCGAAAAAGTTTATCTCACATTTAGTGACAAACCTAAAAACTAGTTATCAGATTGTTGTGTTTACAGTCCTTATTACATTGCCCAAATAGCATTTATTAACAACACTTACGCACAAAGGGAATCAAGCACTGTTGCTACAAAATAACTCACAGAAATACACGGGAAATGCATCAAGATAACATTGATTTTTATAGGCCAAAGCTTCACTTCACCCCAGAAAAAAACTGGATGAATGACCCCAATGGACTGGTATGGCATAAAGGTGAATACCACCTCTTCTATCAGCACAATCCCTTTGGTACCGAGTGGGGTCATATGTCGTGGGGTCACGCCGTTAGTACTGATTTACTGAATTGGAAACATTTAGATGTTGCAATTTTTGAGGATGAAGATGGAGCAATTTTTTCCGGAAGCGCCGTAAGCAACGGTGATGAAATTGTTGCGATCTATACACGTCATAGCGAAGGCAATCAATCCCAATGCATTGCATTAAGTAAAGATGATGGAAGAACTTTTACTAAGTTTGAAAACAACCCAGTGCTTGATTTGGGCATGGCAGATTTTAGAGATCCAAAAGTGTTTAGATACAAGGACCATTGGATTATGGCGGTTGTAAAGCCCCACGAACACATATGTGAGTTTTATAAGTCGGTAAATCTGATTGATTGGGAGTACTTAAGTGGATTTGGCCCAGCCGCCGCAACTGGTGGAGTTTGGGAATGCCCAGATCTATTCCCGCTCTCATTTAATGGGGAAGAGCTTTGGGTTCTATTAATCTCACTCAACCCAGGTGCAATAAGAAATGGGACTGGAACTCAATACTTTGTTGGAGATTTTGATGGAACCACTTTCACGCCGAGGTATTCCACACAGGAACCGCGGTGGCTAGATTTCGGTAGAGATAACTATGCAGGCGTGACATTTAATAATGAGCCTAACAGCCGCAGAATCTTTATTGGGTGGATGTCGAATTGGCAAAACATCGGACAACGCCCTGCAACTGCGTGGACGAACGCATTGACAATTCCTCGAGAGCTCGGCCTGAAAGAACTTGGCGGAGAAGTTGTTCTAACACAAATTCCTATTTGCGAACCAACATATGAAATCTCTATCGATGCCACCAAAAAGTCTCGCTCCGGTTTAACGGGATTTGTAGAACTTGGCTATGACCCTGTGACCAAAGAGATCTTCCTTGAGGATTTTAGTGTGGAAGTTGAACCTATAAATAATCAAGTGAACTTAAAGGTGATTGTTGATAACACTTCGGTAGAGCTATTTACAAGCGACGGATCGCGGTGGATCACACTTGCGATATTTCCGGCCCTAGGGGTTACTCGCGAGTTAACCCATTTTGGCTAAATGCGACACGTTTTTTACATGGTTTACGCTCAAAAGCGCCTGTAAAAAACTGCAAAAACCGTTAAAAAAATTGAGCAAACCGTTATGGCCAAAAACAACTTTTTAGCTATTTTGATTTTTCAACTCATGTAACTTTCACCCGCGTTAGGTGATTTAGAAAAAA
>WLOR01000069.1 GCA_009699165.1 Actinomycetota bacterium
ATATAGAGCCCCCAGTACGCTTCCAACCATGGCTACTAGGCGCAAACCATCATTTAATTCACATAACCCAGTTACCGATGAAGTCATTGGTTCTTATCCAATAATGAGCAAGAAAGATGTCACAGAGGTAGTCGCACATGCACGTGCAGCAACTTCGCAGTGGCAATCGCTAGGTTTTAATGGTCGAAAGAAAACTCTACTTGCATGGAGTTCGCTCATTATTAATCGAATTGAACAGGTAGCCTCATTAATATCACTCGAAACTGGTAAGCCATTAAGTGATGCACGTTTAGAAGTCAGTATCGCTGTTAGCCATATCGGTTGGGCTGCGCGTCATGCCGAGTCGATTATGCGAACGTCTTATCGACGTCCCGGTCTGCTCATGGCAAATATGTCGGCAACGGTTGAACGCTCCCCCATTGGAGTTGTTGGCGTAATCGGTCCTTGGAACTATCCCATATTTACACCAGTTGGCTCGATCGCATATGCCTTAGCTGCTGGAAATACCGTTGTCTTTAAACCTAGTGAGTACACACCTGGTGTGGGAATGTGGCTTGAAGAGACATTTAATGAAGTTGCACCGTTTGCCGATATCTTTACAACGATTACGGGCTTGGGCGAAACTGGTGGAGCACTGTGTGTAAGCGATATCGACAAACTTTCATTCACGGGCTCTACACGTACGGCAAAATTAGTTGCTGCACAGTGTGCAACTGCCATGGTTCCAGTAGTTCTTGAATGTGGTGGTAAAGATCCAGTACTCGTTGCCGGTGATGCAGATGTAAAACGCGCCGTCGATGCAACGATGTGGTCTGCAATGGCTAATGCGGGTCAATCATGCATTGGAGCAGAGCGAGTTTATGTCGATGAAAAAGTCGCCGATGAATTTATCGCCCGCGCTATTGAGCTAGCAGCAACAATTCATGCAGGGGCTCCGGGAGATGGAAATTATGGCCCTGCAACAATGCCTTCGCAGATAAAGGTGATCCAGTCGCATATCAAAGCTGCAATCGCCGATGGTGGTACTTGTGTCTATGGCGGCCCTAGCTCGGTAAAAGCACCATTCGTGCAGCCCGTTGTATTGATAGATGTTCCAGAAAGCTCAACTGCAGTGCGCGAAGAGACTTTTGGGCCAATCATTATTATTAATCGAGTTGCATCTATGGCTCAGGCAATCGAGCTGGCAAATGCTTCGCGTTACGGGCTTGGGGCAAATGTGTGGTCCAAAAGAAAAGGTAAGCAGATTGCATCCCAACTCAATTGCGGAATGGTTGCAATTAACTCAACATTTGCCTTTGCCGCCGTCGCTTCGGTTCCTTTTGGCGGTGTGAAAGATAGTGGCTCAGGTCGAGTGCACGGCCCAGAAGGTTTATTGGAATATACATTTGCGCGGACCGTAGTGCGTACTCGATTTAATCTGCCGATTAAATTCCTGAGCTTTAAACGCCGGCCACAAGATGACAGATTAGTTATTGCCTTGACCAAGGTGTTGAAAGGTCGACTTGGTTAATAGGCTTTAATGCTCAATAGCGCGGAGCGTTGCGTGTGCGTTCGGTGTTAGGTCGACGCTTATCTTTTTTTGTCCAACATGCAGTGTGCCAATGGCGACGACTTTCCTCATCATCGTCAAGCCAAGCAACAATGTGTGGCGTCGCCATGGGAATCATCTGGTCACATCCAGGGCACCGATATGGTTTTGTCGATGCAGAGCCAGTTAGTTTACGGACGGTATAAAGGCCATCATCGTGCTCTTCAAAACTTTGGTTTGAGGTCGCAATCTCGCGATCACTTGATTTAGGCCGCTTATTCTTTGGATAGTTTCTGCGCGGACTCATGCCACTATTTTCGCACAGTAGTTGTCGTAGTAGTATCCGGCTATGAACGCGATTGAGGTAACTGGACTAAGCAAAAGTTATGGCCAGGTAAAAGCCGTTCGGGGAATAGATTTGAGCATCGCCACTGGTGAAATCTTTGCTCTCTTGGGGCCAAACGGTGCGGGTAAGACCACGACAGTAGAGATACTTGAAGGTTTCAGAAGCCGGGACGGTGGAGATGTTCGCGTCCTGGGATTTGACCCAAGTAATGATGGAAGTGCTGCCCGTGAATGGCGAAACCGGATTGGAATAGTCCTACAGTCAACCTCAGATTCAGGGGATTTGACGGTGATAGAAACCATCGAGCACTTCAGTGGGTATTACTCCAATCCACGTAAGGTTGAAGAGGTAATTAACTCCGTAGGTCTCGATGACAAAGCTGGCTCGCTCATTCGTAAACTCTCAGGAGGGCAAAGGCGCCGACTCGATGTTGCACTCGGAATAATCGGTAACCCAGAGCTTCTTTTTTTGGATGAGCCAACTACTGGATTTGACCCGCAAGCGCGTAGAGCATTTTGGGAGCTCATTGAAAAACTTCGAGGCGACGGTACGACGATTCTCTTAACTACTCACTATCTGGATGAGGCTGAAGCATTAGCCGATCGTGTTGGCGTCATAAACGATGGAGTCATTCTTGCGCTCTCAACGCCTTCAGAGCTTGGTGGTCGACGTACGGCGCAAGCACTAGTTTCATGGCGCGATGGGAGTGAGATTAAAACGGAGTCAACAGATAATCCAACGGCCGTGGTCAACAAACTTACGACGCACTTTAATGGAGATATTCCTGAGTTAACGATTATCAGACCTTCTCTTGAAGATATCTATCTCTCAATGATTGGTGGCGTCCATGAATAAGATTCCAAGTGCGCTCTCCCTCGGTCTGCGTCGTGGAGGGTTAGAGATTCGCCAATTTGCTCGCCAACGAGAATCTGTGATTTTCACACTTTTATTTCCAGTTATCTTGCTCATCATCTTTGGTTCGGTCTTTAAAGACACGATCGCACCAGGTGTAGTTTTTTCACAGTATTTCCTCGCTGGCATGGTTGCATCCGGGCTAGTTAACACAGGTTTTCAAGCACTAGCAATCACAATTCCACTAGAGCGAGATTTCGGTGCACTCAAGCGTTTGCGCGGAACCCCGATGCCAGCCTCTAGTTACTTCATCGGTAAGGCGATTTTGATTATTGTTAGCATGTCGCTCCAAATCATTATGTTGCTCGCAGTTGGAATTCTCTTTTTTAAAGTAGAGATGCCAACAGATCCACATAAATGGTTCACTTTTGCTTGGTTAGTCCTACTGGGAAGTGCGTGTTCGACGGCTTTGGGAATCGCATTCTCGATCGTGCCAAAGAGCGGCAGAGGTGCATCTGCTGTGGTTTCACCCGTTGTTATTGTCTTACAGTTTTTTAGTGGAGTATTTTTTATCTTCACGCAACTACCATCCTGGATGCAACAGGTTGCCGCAATCTTTCCACTCAAATGGCTCACCCAAGGTATGCGCTCAGTCTTTTTGCCTGACTCTTTTGGAAGGCAAGAGGTCGCAAAATCCTGGGAAAATAACCGTACCTTTGCGATTCTAGTCATCTGGTTGATAATTGGGGTTTTCTTCTCAGTTCGCAAATTTAAGTGGGACCGTGATTAAACGTGTGCTCACTGCATTAGTGATTGCAACTTTCTTCGCACCTGTTGCACATGCACTTCCAGTTGCTCCCTCGCCAGCACCAAAGGCGGCCCCTGCCTTCAAGAGTGCATCTTCAATAACAATAAGCACCAAAAAGAAAGTGACACTCTCGCCTTCACCCTCCCCAAAGTGGCCTCCAGCTGGATTTAAATCAAATGGAGAGGTCTATGCAAAGATTCCTACGGCTAAAGAGTTAGTCGGTACGGCTTCAAATAGCTCCGTGCTTACCCGCCAATTAGCACAACTCGTCGATGGCGTACGTATCTGTGAAAGATACTCTTGCGGCGCAGTACAACTTGCATCTGCTAATGGCTGCACATGGTGGGAAATAAATGCAAAACTACAGGGCAACACCTCTGCAACCGATAAGACACGATTCACATTCGGTTCAATTCGCACACTGGCAAGGGCAACTTTGCCAAGGCAGATAACAACCGTGCTCTTAATAAGCCAGGAAGACCTTGCTCTCAAACATGTTGTTAGCGCAATATCAGCTAACTGCCATCATGATGCCGCGAGTGAAAAGATTCCGTCGTCGGTATATACCCCAGTTACTAATTAACGATTTGCCCCTGGGACCCACAGCTGATCACCGATCTCTTTATTTGCATGTCGCGCCAAAACAAAGAGAAGATCTGAACATCTATTTAAGTATTTCGCAGTGATAGGACTTACTCCACCGCCAAAAGCATGAATTGCAGCCCATGTGCAGCGTTCGGCACGGCGCAATACAGTCCGAGCAACATGCAGATGCGCCGCTGCTGGCGTACCTGATGGCAGAACGAATGAGCGAAGCGCCTCAAGATCTGCGTTGTACTTATCAATCTGTTCTTCCAAGTAAGTTACCTGAGAATCAAGCACCCGTAGTGGCTCAAAGGCCGGTGAATCTACAACGGGTGTACATAAATCAGCGCCAACATCGAAGAGGTCATTTTGAATTCGAACTAACAATGCACGCACGTCGGCACTGAGGCCATCAACTGAGAGTACGACTCCGATTGACGAGTTAGCCTCATCGACCGTGGCATATGCCTCAAGACGTGGATCATTTTTAGAGGTTCGACTCATATCTCCGAGTGAGGTAGTTCCATCGTCGCCAGTCTTTGTATAAATGCGCGTTAAATTCACCATGGCCCTAGCCTATAAGTAGACTGCCGCCATGGCATCTCTGGATCGTTTCCGTGTCACTGGTGGCACCCGTCTTCACGGTGAAGTTACGGTTACAGGTGCTAAAAACTCCGTCTTAAAACTTATGGCGGCATCTCTTTTAGCTGCCGGTAAATCGACCATCACAAATGTGCCTGAAATTGCCGACGTTGAGATCATGTCTGATTTGCTCACGCGTTTAGGCTGTGCGGTTGTTCACGAGAATGATTGCATCACTATCGATGTACCAGAGGTTCTGGGTTATCGCGCTGATTATGATCTCGTGCGCAAAATGCGTGCATCTATAAATGTACTTGGTCCACTCGTTGCGCGCATTGGCAAGGCAGAAGTCGCACTTCCTGGTGGCGATGCGATTGGTTCGCGAGGGTTAGATTTTCACATTAAAGGTCTTGAGTCTCTAGGTGCTAGTGCACACATTGAACATGGATATGTCATAGCCAATGCCACAGATGGATTGATTGGCGCGAGTGTGCAGTTGGATTTTCCTAGTGTCGGTGCAACTGAAAATATTATGAGCGCAGCCGTGTTGGCAAAGGGTGTTACAACAATAGATAACGCAGCTCGCGAGCCAGATATCGTTGATTTAGGTGAGTTTTTACTCTCAATGGGTGCAAAAATTGAAGGTCTTGGAACTCCGATTATAACTATTACCGGGGTTGAGAGATTAAATCCAACAACTCACGCAACTATTCCTGATCGAATCATTACTGGTACATGGGCATTTGCTGCGGCGATGACTCGTGGTGACATAACGATTCATGGTGCACGCGCGCGCGATTTGGAGTTACCGCTTGAAAAGTTAGCAAGTGCAGGTGCGATAGTTACGACAACTGCCGATGGCGTACGAGTGCAAATGGATTCTAGACCGCAGGCAATCGATGTAGCTACTCTTCCTTACCCAGGATTTCCAACGGATTTACTGCCAATGGTGATTGCGCTGAACGCAATCGCAGAGGGGCACTCATTGGTAACAGAAAACGTTTTTGAATCGCGATTTATGTTTGTCAATGAGCTAATCCGCCTTGGAGCCCAGATTGCAGTTGATGGCCATCATGCATCTATCGATGGAGTTCCCGAACTATCTGGAGCACCAGTTGAGGCAACTGATATTCGCGCAGGCGCAGGGTTAATTTTGGCTGCATTAGTCAGTGAGGGAGAGACCACGATTGATCAGGCTTTTCACGTTGATCGAGGCTATCCAAACTTTGCCGAGCAGTTGCGCTCTTTAGGAGCCCAAGTAAGTCGAGAGTAGTTAGTTAACAGTTTCAGTAAGGATTGAGACACGGTTATTAGATACTGATAAGAAGCCACCACTTACGTTAAATGAAGTGGTGCTTCCATCAACTCCTTTAATGTTTACTGCGCCATCGACTAGAACTCCAAAGAGCGGGGCATGATCACTGAGAATTCCGAGATCACCTTCGACTGTTCGGGCCGAGACAAATGTTGCCTCTCCCGACCAGACTCGCTCTGCTGGAGATACTAGTTCGACTTTAAGTGTCATGAGTTATTTACTTTCCAACACTTGCTGCGAGTTCGGCAGCGCGACGCTCTACGTCATCTAGACCACCGCACATAAAGAATGCCTGCTCTGGAACGTGATCGTACTTTCCATCGGCAAGTGCCTCAAAGGCTGCGATTGTGTCGACTAGTGGAACAAATGAACCATCGATACCGGTGAAGACCTTTGCGACGAAAGTATTTTGCGACAAGAAGCGCTGAATACGACGTGCACGACCAACTAGTACGCGGTCATCTTCAGATAACTCATCGATACCAAGAATGGCGATAATGTCCTGAAGATCCTTATAGCGCTGCAAGATCTGCTTAATACGGTTAGCAACACGGAAGTGATGCTCACCGATATAGCGTGGATCCAAGATGCGTGAAGTTGAGTCCAGTGGATCCACAGCTGGGTAGATACCAAGCTCTGAAATCGGACGGGACAACACAGTTGTTGCATCTAAGTGCGCAAATGTTGTGTGAGGTGCTGGGTCGGTAATATCGTCGGCAGGAACGTAGATTGCCTGCATCGAAGTGATCGAGTGACCGCGAGTAGATGTGATGCGCTCCTGTAGTTGACCCATCTCATCGGCCAGCGTTGGCTGATATCCCACTGCAGATGGCATACGGCCAAGGAGTGTTGACACCTCAGAGCCTGCCTGTGTGAAGCGGAAGATATTATCGATGAACAAAAGTACATCCTGCTTTTGTACATCGCGGAAGTACTCAGCCATTGTTAGCGCTGATAATGCAACACGAAGACGCGTTCCAGGTGGTTCATCCATCTGGCCAAAGACTAAAGCCGTCTTATTGATAACGCCGGTCTCAGTCATTTCAAGGAACAAGTCGTTTCCTTCACGAGTACGCTCACCAACACCAGCGAATACAGAAACTCCACCGAAGTTTTCAGCTACGCGATAAATCATCTCTTGAATCAAAACAGTTTTACCAACACCAGCACCACCGAATAGGCCAATCTTTCCGCCCTTTACATATGGTGTGAGGAGGTCGATAACTTTAATTCCAGTTTCAAACATCTCAGTCTTTGACTCTAACTGATCAAATGCTGGAGCGTTGCGGTGAATCGGCCAACGCTCTTTAATATCCAGAGATGATGTTGGAACATCCATTGACTCGCCAAGGGTATTAAATACGTGTCCCTTTGTTACATCACCGACTGGTACTGAGATAGCAGAGCCAGTATCCGATACCTCTGCACCACGGACCATTCCATCGGTTGGTTGCATAGAAATCGCGCGCACGAGGTTGTCACCGATGTGCTGGGCGACCTCCATCGTCAAGGTACGTGTAGTACCTGACATGGTTACCTCTACGTGTAACGCGTTGAAGATCGATGGCATTGAATCGGCTGGAAATTCAATATCCACGACCGGTCCAATAACGCGAGCTACGCGACCTTTACCTGTTGATGCCGACATCAT
>WLOR01000007.1 GCA_009699165.1 Actinomycetota bacterium
CCTCATTGCCACTGACGGATGTGAAACTACTGAGATAGATAAATATTGGTACAAAGAGTGGAATTGCCAAAGCCACAAACTCAACTACTGCACTTCCTTTTTCCTGAGCAAGCCATTTTTGAAACTTTTTCAGAGTTGGCTCACTCCATACAGAGTCGAAAGATTCAACACCCGGTTGTTGGGAAGGTTGTTGGGAAGGTTGTTGGGAAGGTTGTTGGGAAGGTTGTTGGGAAGGTTGTTGGATCTTCTCAACCATTGCCGGGCTCCATAATCGCTGCACCCTTTACGTCGATAGCTGGCGATCCGCCTATCAAAGCAATCAACCCTGGAACCAGTTGCGGCAAACCCGCTCGATGATGTGTGATTAATACACGGATATGTGCGAATGGGTCAGGTGAATCAAGTTCGATAATTTCATCACTTGAATACACCAGACCGCTAATTGCCCGTGATGATGCATCACCTTGCGCGATTGCGGCATATTGATTTCGTAGGTTAGTTGCAACAATAATCTCAACACCTATGAGAAATAGAATCAGGAGGGGAATCAAGACCATAGCACTCTCAACATTTCCATCCTCTTTCCTAAGTACTGAGAAGCATCGCCTTATACCGAATTTAAATGAATAGCGCCTTTTAGCCTGTTTCATAAAACATCCTTAGTTATTGAAGGAGTTGTTTCACATCGCTCGCTTTAGCGAATTCCATTCATCGCATCAAGTGAGTTCTTTAGAATTGCTGTTAAGCGCGGCGCAGCAATAGTCCAGATTGCGGTGACTAAACCAGTAGTCATGAGAACAACGAGTACCCACCCAGGAACATCGCCCCGCTCATCTCTTAGGCGAGCGTAAAAACTTCTGTGTGCACGTGTTAAGCCGCTACGTAGCGAGATCTCTGCTTTTACAACCTGTGTGATTAGTCCGTTCATTTGTACTCCTTTTATTTGGCTTGGTTGATCTGGGTAGTCTGCTTGAGGCTAGGAAGTTAAATCACTCCCACATCTGTGACTGTGCATATCCAACGTCACTAGTTGTGCGGGGAGTTCTAGTTGTGCGGGGAGTTCTAGTTGTGCGGGGAGTTCTAGTTGTGCGGGAAGTTCTATTGTGACTAAATCACAAGTTCAAAACTCTTCGGTTCAGCACTCGTCTCAAAATAGTTAAGCTGCCTACCTAATTCAGCGCTCTGACTCCAAGTGCACCTGCACTGGGGATGACGAGAAAAACGAGTAGTAGTTGGCGTGAAAGGTTCAAGAAAGTTGAGATGAATCTGTGCACCTTTCAATGGGGCACTGCCTGTATCTATGAAACGTAATGCTGCGTGAGCTGTAATTGCTGATAACTGGTGGGCAATTGCAACCGGTAGCTCTTCGCATGTTCCACTAGATGCTGTTAATTGGCTGTGAGCTTTCCCAAACCTTTCCTCGTTGGCTAGGGATAAACACTGAAGACATGGTGTGATTCCAGGTGCTACGAGTGGTCCACAGTGTGCAACGCCGCCTGCGCTTTTTCCGACAATGAGGTGCTCTTGACCATCACGCATGAAATGCTCGATTAACTCAGGATCGAAGTTGCCAACGATGATTCGCAATGTCTTCTCTGGAATCGACTCTGGTGTGGGTTTGTGGATTGATCCCCTGTGAGATGCAACTGGAAATAAAGACCATTCCCGTGAAAGCTCTTCTAGGCGACCTCTGAAACTTAGACCTATATCACTACTTCGTAAAGTGCCGGTGCCTAAATCTGTTTCGATAACCGTTGGGTGCTGTTGCGCTGAAGTCAGTGCAATGCGTGTATTTGTCACGCCGCTGGCCAGCAGGATGGAGCAAATCAATGTGGCTGTGCGCGAAGTTCCATAAATCTCAACACCATAATTTTGCCTCTTTGAAAGTAGTTCAACTCCACCATCATTCACACCTGGAATCCACGTCGCTTGACCGAGTTCTGGAGCAAGTCTTTTCTGAAGCTGACTAAAAGCGGCATCAAGAGTTTGATCTTGAGTATGTACCGCGCGTGATGCAATTGAGGATTGAAAACGGTTGTGAAGAGTTATCTTGTTGCGCACCGTATCGATAAATTGTGCATCGTCTAGTTGTTTAAGAATATGATCGATAATAGAGATTGGTGCAGAAAGAATTTCGCTGATCTCATGTGGTGTTTGTGAGCCATTCAGTTGGGCGATGACAGCGCGTGCACCTTCGTGAAAAATCTCTATCGCGTAGTTTGAGGTTGTAACATAGATTGACTTTTCCTCTGGAGTCGAAGCTCGACTTAAATAGACTCCATTTTTCAATCGAGGATACGTGTTGTGATAAGTAGAGAGTTTGCTAGCAGTCGGTTGTATTTCTTGGTTAGTTGTCATGGGGCAAAGAATGCGCAAATGTTCAACTTTTTATTTTCCCCATAGCTAAAACGGTGGGTTTCGATCCAATAAAACTTCGCAGAGTTACGTCCATAGCGCATAGGGTGAGACGGCAAAAGAAAAGCCCTTACTCACAAAGGAGTCGGGGCTAATCTCTACTGCTAGACGCTCAGGGCTCTGGACGAGAGTTTCGAGGTGAGCGAAATTTAATTACTAGGCTTTTGGAAGGAAAGTGCTGATCTTGGTGCCGCAAACTGGGCAGACACCCTTAGCTGTTCTACGACCTGAGTCGCTCACGCTAATGGTTCCCTCCAAGTTCTGCTTCTCCTTGCACTTCACGCAGTAAGCAGTTCCTTTATATACATCTGTCATTCTTTTCCTCCACTCCTCGCATGCAATCCCAAGGGATGCTTCCCGTTAGGGGCAGGCGTTGTTAAGTATGACGATACCCCCGTATGCGCCTATTTACCCATAGTTTCGCTTATTTACTGAGGAGTTTTTTTAGCTCATAGGGCATTGCGAGCGCGGTTTCTGCAGCCTCATAGCCATCTAAATAGGCGCTGGCGACATCAGCCTGTGGAAATCTCGCCAGAATCTGGGCAAATCCCTCTCCGTGGTCACTAATCTCAAGGTGAATAGCTTCGTGGAAGAGGACAAAGTCCAGCGCGCTCGCCGGGGCACCCTTAAGGCGGTCTGAGATACGGATCGTGCGGTCAACGCTTGTGCAAGAGCCCCAACGCTCGCGCATGGCGCGCCAAGTAACCGAGGCTGGACGTATGGTGATCTCTGGAGCAAGGCTCAGGAGTAGTTCGTCGATACGGGTCGCCAGAGCGCTCTGACTCATTGTCTGCGCCGCCTCTTGGGCACGTATCTTGGCCACCATCTCAGGCACCATCGCACGCTCATCGGCCTTGCTCATTCTGGCCGGAATTGAGACGACAATCCTCCCGCCGGCTCTATATGCCGAGACATTCTTCTTTCGTCGAGTGGAGCGGATGACCACAATCTCGCCCTCTGAGATTCCAGGCAGTACCGCATCACGATCTAAGTCGCCAAACTCATCCCTCATGGCCTCATGGGCTGGGGAATCTTGGAAATCATTAGTGCTCACCATCTGAAGGTATACGCCAGCTCACAGGTTTTTACAAACCTCAACCATGTGTTGAGAGATTTATTTCTTGGCAGAGATTGCCGCTATCTTCCTAGGCCAAAGCTGCGGTGACTGCACCAGAAGGAGATGACAAAACCACTCCCATTACACGATAAAAAACAGCTTTGTCAATGCGGTGCTCAGTTGATTCTCAGAGCATTTCCATTTACTTTACAACTACGAACTCCTCGGATAACCGTTCTTTATCAGCAAGGGGAAGGCTGATACAGAATGTGCGCCCGGGGAGTTCGCTTTTTTATTGCTTAATCCAAGAAAAACAAGTGGACATAAATCCAAGTGCAAGTTCCAATTCGCTAATCGAAAAATATAAACTATGCAGATTGGGCTTGTATAAAGATTTTATAGTGAAGACAGATCGTCAGGAATCTCTATGCTCATCAGATAGTTTTCGGGAGTCAATAAATCTTGAGCAGAGGGAAGAATTCCGCTCCAAATCTGATCACGGGATTGAAGGTCGCGCATTTTTCCAACCGCTTGCCAAAATGCTGCAGCCTCTCTAGCAAGGCGCGGTGAGACTTGAAGGCCAAATAGATTTGAGAAAAGCTGCTGAGTTGGTGCAGATGTAGCACGGCGACGGCGCAGAGTTTCTTGCATCGCAAAAATATTCGGTAAGCGATCTCCCGCTGCGAGCGCGACCACGACTTCACTCCAACCATCGACAAGGGCTAAAACTGTTTCAAGTTTTACGAGTGCATCACGCTGAGCTGGCGTCTCTTCTGGTGTGAATATGCCTTCATTGAGTGCCATAGAAAAGCTCTCCTGATTTGTGGGATCAAACTCTCCAGAGCCTGAAGCGTTGGCTTCAAATAGCTCTTGCGCTTGACTCTGAATCGCATCGATATCGATGTGAATTCCCCGGGCATACTCTGAGATTGAACTTCGGATATACGACACTAGCCATGGATTATTTGCAAATAACCGGGCTCCAGCACTTTCGCGCAGAGCATGGAAGATGCGAACCTCATCGATTGGGATATTTAAATCTCTCGACCATTCAGTTATATTCTCGGGAACCAACGCTGGATACACCGGATCAACTAATGGCAAGCCAACATCGTGAATACCTGTCACGGTCGAAGCAAGGCCGCCGATGGATTGACCCAGCTGAGTCGCCATCAGTGAGCCTATAAATGATCGAAGTAAAGTGGCGATCATTCCAACCGGAATCTGCATCTGCATCTCGGCATCTACTTCGCCATTTTCGCCAGCAGTGTCTTTAAGTAACTCCGAAATTGCACTCGTTAAACCGAGTGCGAGCGGCTCGACCGAACTCTGCCATCCTGAAAGCGTTGCATCTATCCAATCTGTGCGGGCAAGGCTTGAGTTACCAATAGCCCTTGATTGCGCAAAGAGTGTGGCCTCATTAAGCCACAGCTCTGCTATCGCCAATGCTTCATCAACTTTTGAAACATCGTTTGCACCGATAGGTGCAGAGCCTTTTGCGGTAACAAATTTCTTTGCCGTATCGCGAACAATATTTTTGGGTAACGCCTCAGTTGATGGCGTAAAGCCTGGAGTTGATATTCCTAACTTTGAAAACTGCTCCTGAATCTCCTGCTGCATCTGTTTCATCATCGCAGCAAAATCAACCGAACCATCGCTGTTGTTTTTCTCAGCATCGTCGGAGCTATCAGGTGTAAAGCCAAATGGCGTCATGTGTTCATCCTCTCAGCCATGTAACCAGATATCCATCCGATTTCTTCCCGCAAGCGATAGGCTCCCTCCATGTCTAGCGCCGCTACTGCCTTAATTTGGTGGATTGTTCCTGCAATGGGGCTCATTGGTGGGCTGGGTTATGTGTTATGGGTCTCTAAATTTCAAGGCAAATACCAGCAGGGAACTCAACGATCAGTGAGTCAGTTCCAGCGCTTCCAAGACTCACTTCGGGATTCCCAAGCTCGTGATGCCGGCACAAGTAGCTCGCAAGACTCATCCACTCAGAGTGCAGATAAAAACAACCCAGAAAACAACCGAGAATTAGGGTCACCAAACTCTGATTCAGAGACTCTGCAATAACTCCGCATCTGCAATGCGCTTTTCGCCACTGCCTCGCATCGTAAAAACCATACTCTCTGTTTTTTTCCTGTTAACTCTTTTTGCTCCGCTGCCTTATGCAATTGTCATGCCGGGAAATGCACAAAACATCTTTCTGAATATAATTAAGATTGACAATCAGAGGTCTTACCCAGCAACCGGACAATTAGATTTGATGTCCGTTCGCGTAACAAATCCAAATAATTGGATCATCGGGCCCGAAATCTTGTACTCCTGGCTAAGAAGTGACGAAGCCGTCTATCCGCGTGCTGCTATCTATCCCCCTGGTGCGACTGCAAAGTCTGAGGAGAAAGCTGCGGCGGCGGATATGACTAACTCGCAGAACAAAGCCGTCGGTGCCGCACTTCATTTCCTGAAGATGAATCCACAGTTTCATGTAGAAGGCAAGAACTTAGTCTCAAAAAATATCCACTTCGATGTTAAGCGCACAGGCGGTCCAAGTGGTGGAATGATTTTTGCAATCGGCATCATCGAACTTCTGACTCCAAAGGATATTTTGCAAGGAAGGCACGTATCAGGTACTGGCACAATTTCTCTAGACGGTCAGGTTGGTCCAATAGGTGGCATCAACGAAAAGATTCGCGCCGCCCATAAAGCAGGTGCAGAGATATTTCTAGCGCCCGAAGGCAACAGAGCCCAAATTGCTAGCCCCCCAGTTGGTCTGAAGGTAGTTATTGTCGCCACACTCGCTGATGCTGTAAATGCACTAGCGTTATCCCATGACTAATGCAGCCCCACAGTTCAATTTCAAACGCCGTCGTGGACCACTTCCAATAACCATCGGAATTCTCTTCGTTATTGGAACAGCCCTTGTCTCTCTGAGCGGTTTTTATGCCGATTGGCTCTGGTTTAAATCCGTACACTTCACATCAGTCTGGTCAACAGTGCTATTGACTAAAGCAACCCTCTTTGTCGCGGCCGGGTTAATTACAGCGACACTTGTAATTTCCAATGTACTCATTGCTTATAAACGGCGTCCGCTTTATGTACCGATGACGATAGAGGCCGACAATCTTGAACGTTACCGTGCCCAGATTGAACCAATTAAGAAGTGGGTCTTGTTTGGTTTGAGCGGTGCACTATTTTATTTTGCGGGTTCTTCAGGGTCGCTCTTGTGGTCTACATGGTTGCTATTTAAGAACTCGACTCCATTTGGAGTTAAGGATCCACAGTTCAATATGGATATCTCATTTTTTGCCTTTAGACTTCCATTTTGGCAAACACTTATTTCATGGGGAATCTCAACTCTTGTCATTGCAATAATTGCTTCGACAATCGTTCATTATCTATATGGCGGTATTCGCCTTCAGGTACAAAATGATCGCACCACTGTTGTAGCGCGTGTTCAACTTTCTGTCCTGCTTGGCGGAGTTGTCCTATTGAAGGCAGTTGCATACTGGTTTGATAGATACGCATTAGCACTCAAAGAGAGCAAGCTAATTACTGGACTCACTTACACCGATGTGAATGCCGTTCTTCCTGCAAAAGCTATCTTGACTGCGATAGCCGTTGTATGTGCGCTTTTGTTCTTTGCCAATATCGTGCGCCGCTCATGGCTACTGCCTGCAGCCGGCACAGCATTGCTTGTAATCTCCTCAGTTCTCATCGCTGGTATCTATCCAGGCGCGATTCAGACTTTCCAGGTCAAGCCAAGTGAATCATCGAAAGAAGCGCCATTTATTCAGCGCAATATCGATGCAACGCGCACCGCTTATGGATTAAATAACGTTGAAGTCAGTGATTATCAAGCTACTCTCACGACTTCAGCGGGGCAGCTTTCAAAGGATGCAGCAACGATATCTAACATACGTTTAATGGATCCAAATGTGTTACCAGCTACTTTTCGTCAGCTTCAGCAGATTAAGCCTTACTACTCCTTCCCTGATTCACTGGATATAGATCGCTATACAGTTGACGGTGTAAAACGCGATACAGTTGTTGCAGTTCGAGAGTTAAATATCGATGGTAATCCATCTCGTAACTGGATTAATGACCACCTCGTGTACACCCATGGCTTTGGATTTGTTGCAGCATATGGCAATACACGTGACGCAGATGGAAAGCCATCATTCCTAGTTGGCGATTTGCCACCAACTAAAGGGTTGGGTGCTTTTGAGCCCCGTATCTACTTTGGCGAAAACGTACCTGACTATTCGATTATTGGCGGAGTTAAAACAGACTCCCCTGTCGAGTTTGATTATCCAGATGATGCATCATCCAATGGCCAAAAGAACTACACATACACAGGTACTGGTGGAGTTCCAGTCGGTTCTCTCGTCAATAAATTAGTTTTTGCGCTTAAGTATCAAGAGCAAAAACTATTGCTCTCATCGTTAATTAATAAGGACTCTAAAATCCTCTTTGAGCGCAATCCCCGTGACCGTGTAGCAAAAGTCGCACCCTGGTTGACTCTTGATGGAGATCCATATCCTGCAATTGTTGACGGTAAAGTTCTTTGGATTATCGATGGTTACACAACTAGTGCAGGCTATCCATACTCAAAGCAGATTTCACTCTCTAGTGCCACCTCCGATGCATTAACAGCAAACTCATCGGCCGTTACTGCACAAGGAAATCAGAACATCAACTACATCCGAAACTCAGTCAAAGCTACGGTTGATGCATACGATGGAACGGTTACTTTGTATCAATGGGATGAAAAAGATCCAGTTCTAGCCACCTGGAGTAAGGCTTTTCCGGGTTCGATAACACCTAAGTCAAAGATCTCTGCTCAACTTATGGAGCACATTCGATATCCAGAGGATATGTTCCGCGTTCAGAGAGAAATCCTCTCGTCCTACCATGTGCAGACTTCGGCAGCGTTTTACGGTGGCCAAGATTTCTGGCGTGTACCACGAGATCCTTCGACCTTTGGTGCAAATGCGAGCGCACAACCTCCTTACTACTTAACTCTTCAGTTGCCGGGCGAGGCAAAGCCAGAGTTCGCCATGACCACTCCTTTTGTTCCGCGAGGTGGTCGTGAAAACTTGTCTGCCTTCGCAGTAGTTAACTCTGATGCCGGGCCCAACTACGGAAAAATAACGGTCTTACAACTGCCTCGAAGCACAAACGTTGCAGGCCCTTCACAGGTTGCTTCGAATTTTGAAGCCAAGCCAGAAGTTGCAAACTCGCTCTCGCTATTGCGACAGGGTGGCTCTGATGTAGTTCTTGGAAACTTGCTAACACTTCCAGTTGGTGGCGGTTTACTGTATGTGCAACCTGTTTATGTGAAGGCAACATCAAATAGTGCTGCCTATCCACTTCTTCAAAAAGTGCTCGTCTCGTTCGGTGATCAAATCGGATATGACGACACACTAAAGGGCGCACTTGATCAAGTATTCGGAGGAAACTCTGGAACAAGCTCATCGACTGGCAGCACACCTGCAACATCAGGCACCACAAACAACTCACTTGCTAGCGCGTTAACAAGTGCAAAGCAGGCGCTTGCCGATGGTCAAGCAGCACTTGCTAAAGGAGACTTTGCTGCATATGGACGGGCACAAGATCGCTTGAAATCTGCAATCGCTGCGGCTATCGCCGCACAAGTAAAGAAGTAAATAACTGCGGCTAATAATTTCGCTTCTGCATTTATTTATACTCTAGTAATTACTAGATAAAGGCCAGATTCATGGGTATTAACTCATGGATTTGGTCTTTATCTCTTTCACGCCTAAGATTGCCGTTACCGACGCGGGGTGGAGCAGCTCGGTAGCTCGCTGGGCTCATAACCCAGAGGTCGTAGGTTCAAATCCTGCCCCCGCTACTAGTACGAAGTACAAGAAAACGCGCTCGTGGATTGCTCAGAAATTTATCTAAGTTAACTTTCTGAGCATCACCACTAGCGCGTTTCTACTTTCCAGAAGTAATAGCAAGATTTTTACTTTATGCGAAGAGAGTTTGTTACAACGAACAGCGATGAGAGCGCCATCGCAGCGGCGGCATAGATAGGTCGCAGTAAGCCGAGAGCGGCTATCGGCAGTCCGATTACGTTGTAAATCAGCGCCCAACCCATGTTCACATGAATAATCCTTAACGTCTTCTTAGCTAACGCAAGCGCTTGGATAACGCTTGAAAGCCCAGAGTTCATGAGAGTTATATCGGCGCTGGATATAGCTGTATCGGTACCAGTTCCCATTGCCATCGATAAATCTGAAGCCGCTAAAGCTGCAGCATCATTAATTCCATCACCAATCATCAAAACACAGCGACCTTCGGATTGTAACTTTTGCACAATCTTTAATTTAGTCTCAGGCATTGCACCTGAAACAACATAGGCGCTATCAATACCAACTGTTGTTGCTACCGAGGCGGCTACTTCAGCACTATCGCCAGTTACCAGCCAAGGTGTTATTCCCATTGCCCGAAGTGAGTTAATAGTTTCGGCAGCGTCGGATTTTAATTCATCACCAACAGCAAAGACTGCAAGTGCAACTCCATCCCAAGCTAGGACAGAGACAGTAAGTCCTTTTTCCTGGCCATGTGCAACTGCTAGTTTTAATTCAGGATGGAATTCTGTACAGCTATGCGCAACTGCTGCAGGAGATCCAATTAAAACAACTGGGGAGACTGCGCCACAATTCACACGGCCAGCAGCGCCTGATCCAGGAGTAACCGAAAACTCAGTGACTGCATAGTTCTTTGCTCCGCGTGAAAGTGCGTGGCGCGCGATTGCAAGAGCAACTGGGTGAGAGTTCTGTGATTCAACTGCTAGCGCTGTTGACAGGATTGTCGTCTCATCCATTAAGGATGCAAATGATGTGCCAAGAAGTTGCCCAGCGGCAGTAGATACTGTGGCTTCGACAACATTCATGACGCCTTGAGTCAAAGTTCCCGTTTTATCAAATACAACCGTATCAATTGTGCGAGCGACTTCTAGTACACGTGGCTCGCGAAGTACTACCCCGCGTGCAGCCCCACGACCTGATGCAACGAGCAGTGCTACTGGAGTAGCTAAGCCAAGTGCACATGGGCATGCGATCACGAGGACCGTAATGGCTACAGAGATGGACTTTGTGAGCGAGTGATCGGTGTAGTACCAGCCGATAAAAGTTCCTATAGATAGGAGCGTGACTATTGGAACAAAGACTGCGCTAATACGATCAGCCAGACGTTGGATTGGGGCTTTAGTACCTTGCGCGCTAATAACCATCGCCGTGATCCGTGCGAGTTCGGTATCACTTCCAATTCTCGTTGCACGAACGATTAATCGGCCATTGTGATTAAGTGATGCCCCTACAACCATAGATCCGGGGCGCACATCGAGAGGTTTTGACTCCCCTGTTAGCATCGAGTTATCTACTGCGCTTTCACCTTTTATCACTACGCCATCAGTTGCAATTCGGGCACCCGGTAAAACCTCAAACTCATCACCGATTTCAAGTTGACCAATTGGAACTATGAGTGGGAATCCTCCACGGACAATTGTTACCTCTTTACTGCCAAGAGCAAGCAGTGATGTGAGCGCTGCACCTGCACGCGACTTTGCTCGTGTTTCTAAAAAGCGACCCAGAACTACAAAAAAGATTACACCTGCTGCAACTTCTGTATAAACATCACCTGCGCCGGTTGCATTGGCATAAATTGACCAAGAAAATGCTGCAAGTGAACCAAGCGATATCAAATTATCCATAGTTGGATGCTTTAAATTGCGAAGAGCGGCGCGATGAATAGGCCAGGCTACGAGTAGTACTACTGGTGCACTCAGTGCAATTACTAGCCATGAAGTTGGTGAATAGAGCGGGCGTGCGATTCCGAAAGAATCAATCTGAGCAATGATCCACATATCAATCGGATGGTGCCAGTCCATGACCATTGAAATTACGACGGCTGGGACGGCAAATATAAAGGCGAAGAAAAGTGCACGGGCCGATTTCTTACTGTGCAAAGTTACTGATTGACCAACATTTAGTAATGCAGCTTTGTACCCTGCTTTTTCAACGATATTGACTAACTCTTTAACATCCATTTCAGCTGGAGCTAAAATATGGGCGGTTTCGGTAGCAAAGTTAATTGAGGCGCTGACGCCTTCTACAGAGTTCAATGCTTTTTCGACCGTATTTACGCACGAAGAACAGGTCATGCCCTCAATTGAAAGTGTCGTTGGCTCTAAAACAGTGCTCATGGATTTAATCCATTGATGACTAAGTTATGTAGGAAGCCGTTGGATGAAACTCCACTTCCTCCAAATGGACCTGACTGACCCGATGTATTCGTAAAAATCCCACCTGCTTCGCGAACGATGATGTCTAGAGCGGCCATATCCCACAGTGCAAGCGTGGGCTCAACTGCAACATCTACTGCGCCTTCAGCAACCAACATATGTGACCAGAAATCCCCCATGCCTCGGGTGCGCCAGGCACCACCGAGCATCTTTTGAAAGGAATCGAGTCGCTCTCCAAACCCAATAAAATCTGAGTATGCAATCGATGCATCCGCTAGAGCGCTAACGTGTGAGACTGAAATCTTTTTTGTTTGGCCGTTAAAAGTTACAAATGAGCCACAAGATTTTGATGCAAACCAACGTCGAGAAAGTGCTGGTGCACTTGCTATGCCAACTACAACTTCTTGGGCTCCATCAGCAGCTACTTCTACGAGCGCGATTAAACACGCCCATGTTGGTACTCCCCGCATAAAATTCTTAGTTCCGTCAATTGGATCAATAACCCAGTAACGCTTTGCACCTGTGATGTCACTTCCAAACTCTTCACCCAGTAATCCATCGCTTGGGCGGTGAGTCATTAGCGCTTCACGTATCGCAGTTTCAACGGCGCGATCGGCGTCGGTGACTGGAGTGTTATCTGGCTTAGTGGTTACAACTAAATCTAAGGATTGGTATCGGTCCAAAGCGATGGAATCGGCAAGATCAGCCAATAGGTGAGCTAGCGCTAAATCATCGCTATAAGGTGAGTTTTCAGCTGTCATAGTGTTTTAATCCTAATCCTCAACCACTGAGATGGCTTGATCTTTCACGGCAAGCAAAGAGCGCAAACTTGCTAGCCTTGCGCTTCGTTCGACATTAATGACTCCATGTGGGGCGGCCCAGGCATCAAGTGAGCACGAACTCTCGGAGTGTGAGCAGTTAGACAAGCAGTTTGCAGCGACTTCAGATAAATCAGTAAAGGCATCAACGATTCGGTGTGTATCGATGTGTGAAAGACCAAAAGCTCGGATACCGGGGGTATCGATAATCCAACCGTCGCTGCCTACTAAAGGCAGTGCTATTGCACTCGAAGATGTGTGACGACCGCGACCTGTCGCAGTATTTACATCACCTGTTAAGCGATCTGCCTCTGGTACAAGTGCGTTTATTAAGGTCGATTTTCCTACTCCAGAGTGACCAACCAAAACAGAGATCTTCCCCTTAAGGATTTCGTGCAAAGCTTTTAAGTCACGTTCACGAGATGAAGTCTTAATCGCTGTGTAGAAAATCTCAACATCTAACTTTGAATACTCCGCTAAGAAATCTGGAGCATCACCAAGATCTGTCTTAGTCACAACTAAAACTGGAGTAATTCCCTCTGTAAATGCCGATACTAAGAATCGATCAATTAACCCTCTGCGAGGTTGCGGATTTGTTGATGCAACAACGATTACGAGTTGGTCGATATTCGCAACAATTGTACGTTCGACTTGAGCAGCATCATCAACAGTGCGACTTAAAGAGTTGCGGCGCTCTTTTATCGCAACTATGCGTGCAAGCGTTCCCTCTTCGCCACTGATGTCTCCAACTATCGAAACAATATCTCCGACAACAACTGATTTAGGGCCTAACTCTCGGGCTCGCATCGAAGTAATAACTACACCTTCATCGGTAATGCATGTTTGACGACCGCGATCCACTGTTGTAACTAAGGCCGTGATCGCCTCTTTATGACTTGGGCGATCTTTGCTACGTGGACGAGTGCTTCGTGCTGGCCTAATCCGAGCATCAGACTCGTCATATTCGCGTGGAGCCATCACTTAACTTCTCCCAAACTCAGGCAAGAAGTGAACTCCAGAGACCTGGAAAATCTGGAAGAGTTTTTCGAGTAGTTGCAATGTTTTCAACTTCAATACCTGGAACCAACAAACCAATGACTGCTCCAGCAGTTGCGAGTCGGTGGTCATCGTAGGTGTGAAAAACTCCCCCATGAAGCCGAGCAGGTGTTATATGAAGTGAGCTCTTATGCTCTTCTACGTTGCCACCAAGTGCATTTATTTCACGAGTTAACGCGGCCAATCTGTCGGTCTCATGTAATCTCAAATGCCCAATGCCGCGAAGGTGCGATGGGGAATCTGCCAGTGCAGCCAATGCAGCGATAGATGGCGTTAGTTCTCCTACATCATGTAAATCAATATCAATTCCATGAATTGCACCGGTGCTGGAAAGAGTTAATCCCTTTTCACTCATTGAAATATGTGCACCCATGCGAGTGAGTATCGAACGAAGTTGATCTCCGGGTTGAGTTGTCTGTATTGGCCAGTCTGCAATCGTGATAGATCCACCGCACACCATTGCTATCGATAAGAATGGTGCAGCATTTGAAAGATCTGGCTCTATCACTAACTCACGGCCGTGCAGCTTGCCTGGCTCTACTCTCCAACTTTGAGCATCCCAATCAACAGTTACAACTGCGCCAAAGCTGCGCAGCATCTCTACTGTCATATCGATATGCGGCATTGATGGGAGCCTTCCCCCCTTATGCGTTGCGGTAAGACCATGCGTAAAACTTGGAGCAACTAATAAAAGTGCCGACAAAAACTGGCTAGATGCGCTTGCATCGATTGTTAACTCACCACCAGGAATCTCTCCTCTGCCGTGAAGTGTCATGGGCAGGCTGTATCGACCTTCGTGCCAAATAGAGACTCCAAGCTCTTCAAGAGCTTTAATTACTGGACCAAGGGGGCGCTCATATGATCGTGGATCACCGTCAAATGAAATCTCACCTGTTGCAAGTGCGGCTAGTGGCGGCAAGAAACGCATGACAGTGCCGGCATTCCCCACATCGATCCTGGCTGGTCCACTCATTGCGCACGGTGTCAGAGTTAATTGGTACTCAGGTAATCCATTCACATTCTCATCTTGTTCGACAATCCCGATCCCCAACGCTTGCAATCCCTGAACCATGAGTTCGCTATCTCGCGAGACCAATGGACGCCGAAGTACAGATGGTGAGTCTGCCTGTGCCGCCAAAATAAGTGCACGATTAGTAACTGACTTCGAGCCTGGAATTACGACTGAAATATCAACTGGGCGTGCACCGCGATAGATCGCGGGCCAGTGGGCGTCGTCTTTATTCATTGATTAAGTCTATCCTTTCCATATGTGTGGCCGATATGCGCAGTCTGCCGATATGCGCGAACTCATGGAGCAGTTTGAGGTCACAGGAAGCTCACCTCAGCAATCCCTGCCAGCTAACTGGAATATCGCACCGACAAACCCCATCTATATTGTTCGCGCCGACGAAGCAGACCATAATAAAAATGCGCTAACAACGGTCTCCTGGGGATTAATTGGACCATGGCTACGTGATCTCAAAGAGGCCAAGGCTTCACAGTCGCGTGCAATTAATGCTCGAAGTGAATCTATTCATGAGAAGCCAACGTTTAGAGATGCCTTCAGATCGTCCAGATGTTTAATTCCTGCCGAGGGCTATTACGAATGGGCGAGCGCTTTCGGAGCTTTCCCACCAAAGCAGCCCTTCTACATCTGTGCCAGCAGTGGGACTCAACTCCCCATCGCTGGAATTTGGAGTAGTTGGAGAGCGCCAAATGGAGCGTTAATAGAGAGTGCATCGATTATCACGCAAGAGGCACAAGGTGAGTTGGCTAAAATCCATAGCCGTATGCCGGTCTTCATGCCGCAAGCCAGATGGAGTCAGTGGTTAAACCCAAATAACACAGGGATTGAAAAACTTAGAGAGCTCATGGTTGTTCAATCTCCTGAATCAATTGTCAGTGCCTTCCCCGTCTCACGAGCCGTTAATACCGTCGCCAAGAATTCAAAAGAGCTAACGGCACGCATCGAACTTGGTGAGCCAGAAACCCTGTTTTAGCGATAGCCTTTTGCTGCGATGACATCAACAGATTTAGTTAAAGAGAGCCCAGCGGATCGTGCCATCCGCTTTGAACGCGATGCCTTGGTGTTTACGAATCAGTTATACGCAGCTGCGCTTCGCTACACAAAAAATCCGCATGATGCAAAAGATCTTGTACAGGACACATACTTAAAAGCATTCGCATCGTTTCATCAGTTTGAGCCTGGGACAAATTTGAAAGCATGGCTATACCGAATTTTGACAACGGTTTTCATTAACACATATCGCAAAGATCAGCGTCGTCCGCAAATCTCTGGCGGGGATATTGAAGACTGGCAGTTAGCCGATGCCGCATCACATTCGAGTAATCTCGGAAAGTCAGCCGAGGTTGAGGCTCTAGAAAATCTACCCGATAGCGATATTAAACGCGCATTAAATGAGATTCCCGAAGAGTTTCGTATCGCTGTATACCTTGCAGACGTGGAGGGTTTTTCTTATAAAGAGATTGCCGACATCGTTGGTGTGCCTGCTGGCACAGTAATGTCGCGCCTTCACAGGGGAAGAAAACAGCTACGTGAACGGTTAACTGAGTATGCGAAGGAACTTGGCTATGCGGTCAAAGCGCCTAAAGCGATCGTTAACCCAGATTCTTCACTCAGGGCTGATACATCGAAGGAGGAAACTCCATGAGTCCGCGCGAAATCCTTCCATGTAATCAGATTTTGAACTCATTTGTGCTTCTACTCGAGGGTGGAAGCGATGTCTCAATGATTCAAAATATCGAAATTCACCTCCTGGACTGCCCTCAATGCGCTGCAGAGCTTGAGCATGAAAAGAAAATGCATAGTTTAATTCAACAAGTTTTACAGCGAACATGCTGCGAAACTGCACCAGATGATCTACATGATTCGATCTACCAGCAAATTCACTCGCAGATGGCAGGTAGTTTCATGACTGAAGTGACAACTGAATTCACCATGACAGAGATTTCAATAGAGATTGATGAGTTTGGAAATATCGAACACAGAGAGATTACAATCGAACACACCGAGGAGATCAGATTTCTAAACGACTCGTCAGGTGAGGGTGAGAAATAGTCGATGAAACCCGCTGAAGAGATGATTGGAGCGGTCGGTTTTTCCATCATGACAGTACGGCCCGGAGATACATGTGTAGCTATGGGCGTTGGAGACTTACCCATTGTCGCGCAATCACATCTTATTAATCTCATGGAGCATGCTGCCGTTATATCTCTGGATGAGTATCTTGAGCCAGGCGAAACAACGATATCTATTAGTATTGAAATACTTGCATTAAGTCCCGCCGAAATCGGAGCAGAACTTCGAGCTACATCGCGCTGTATTGAAGTCTTTAACCGTGAACTTACTTTTGAGTGCGAAATCTATGAAGGCGAACGTCAAGTTGCTGCCGCAATGATAAAAAGAGCGACGGTAGAGCGAGTATCTTTCCTCGCCCGCACCGCCGCTCAATCACTTATAAGTTAATTACTTACTTACGCCTTCTTTGTAGCCCAGAAAATCTCTGCGATTTCATCAATCTTTGCGATTAAAGAATCTGCTACGGCAACATCTTGTGTTCCCTTTGTACCAGCAGCGCCGGCAAGTTTTGTCGCCTCATTAAAGAGGGAGTGCAGTTGAGGATAAGCCTCAAAGTGTGGTGCCTTGAAGTAATCTGTCCAGAGAACCCATAGGTGCTCCTTGACCTGATGTGAGCGCTCTTCCTTGATGGCTACCGATCGTGAGCGAAAATCAGCATCTGTATTGGCAGCGTACTTTTCCATGCATGCTTTTACTGAAAGGGCCTCAATCTTTGCTTGGGCCGGATCGTAAACTCCGCATGGAAGATCGCAGTGAGCATAGACAGTTGTCTTTGGTGCAAACATGGTTTTCTCTCCTTAAAAATATCGCTTGTATGTTGAACAAGTGACAGACTACCGTTCGTGAGCAAATTTGGCACAGTCAGGGTTGAGGGTCATTCGATGGCGCCGACATACAACACTGGCGACCGCCTTTTTGTGCTCTGGCTTCAAGAAGCCCCCAACCGAGTTCGGCTTGGAAGCATCGCCGTCATTGAGCGAGAGATTCGCCCAGGAATATTTCTTATTAAGCGTGTGCAAAAGAGTCATGCCGGAAAATATTGGGTTGAAGGTGAAAACGATGAGAGCAGCGATTCACGGAGCTGGGGTTGGATTACACCAAGTGAAATTGTGGGACGAGTCCTTTTCCGATATCGAAAGGGAGAGAAGTTAGCGGGTAAAGGCCTCTAGCATCAGAGCTTTTTGTTCATCCTCATGCAAATGATGATTTCCAGTTGCAGGAGATGCAGTTGCCCGACGCGACACTCTTCGCAAAACTCGTGACCCAAATCCACGACCACCATGTTGCTCAGATGTCCGAAGTGCAACATGGGACCAAGGTCCTTGGTTAGCAGGTTCATCTTGTACCCATAACAGATTAGCGTTTGGATGCTTATTGGCTTCAGCAATCATCTCGTCAATTGGAAGTGGATACAAAAGTTCAACACGAACAATCGCCGTTGAACTCTCACCCGACTTTGCCCTTTCGGCAACTAAGTCGTGATAAATCTTTCCAGAACAGAAAATTAGGCGAGATGCATTCTGTACCGTCTCATCAGAGATAACCGGACGGAAATGTCCGCTCGTGAAGTCAGATAATGAGGAGGCAGCGGCTCGAAGTCGCAACATTGACTTAGGTGTAAAGACAATCATTGGGCGACGTGCAGGGTTTTTAGCGTGCCAGCGGAGTAAGTGGAAATATGAGGCTGGAGTCGAAGGCTGAGCCACCGTCATATTCTGCTCAGCACATAGCTGGAGATATCGCTCAATGCGCGCCGATGAATGATCTGGGCCTTGACCTTCATAGCCATGTGGAAGAAGAAGCACTACAGATGAACGCTCTCCCCATTTCTGAAGGGCCGAAGAGATGAACTCATCGATAATTGTCTGAGCACCGTTAGCGAAGTCACCAAACTGGCCCTCCCACAGTACTAATGCATCTTCACGTTCTACGCTATAGCCATACTCAAATCCCATAGCTGCGTATTCGCTAAGTAATGAGTCGATGACAAAGAAATGATTCTCATCGCTGTTAAGTGCACGCAACGGTGTCCACTCATTGCCATTCTCTTTATCGATAATCACCGCATGGCGGTTACTAAAAGTACCTCGGCGTGCATCTTGGCCCGCAAGGCGAATTGGCCGATCCTCTTTCAAGAGTGAGCCGAAAGCGAGCATCTCACCTGTCGACCAATCAATTGAATCATCATTGAGTGATTCAACGCGCTTAGCCAACTGTGGGACTAACTTAGGGTGGACATTAAATCCTTCAGGTATCGCTGATTGCGTCGCAGCGATTTCTCGCGCAAGACTCTCGCTGATTGATGTGATAATTTCATCTGCGTCAGGTGCAACTGGTGCTTTAAAGTTTGGATCAGTTTCGGCATGTAGGTTATTTACTGCCGCATAAACCGCCTCTAACTGACTCTGATAATCGCGGGCGACTTCGTCGGCCTCGACAGGTGAGATATCGCCTCGGCCGATGAGCGCTTCAATATACAAAGTACGAGTTGAGCGCTTGGCATCGATCATTTTGTACATCAGTGGCTGCGTGAAACTTGGCTCATCACCCTCGTTGTGTCCTCGACGGCGATAGCAGATCATGTCGATAACGACATCTTTATTAAACTTCTGTCTGTATTCAAAGGCCAAGCGTGCAATTCTTACACATGCCTCTGGATCATCACCGTTGACATGGAATACAGGTGCCTGGATGATCTTGGCATAATCAGTTGAGTATGTAGCAGTGCGTGAGGCATATGGCGAGGTTGTAAAGCCAACTTGATTGTTAACAACAATATGAATGGTTCCACCGGTGCGATAGCCAGCTAGCTGTGACATCTGCAGAACTTCAGCATTTACGCCTTGTCCAGCAAATGAGGCATCTCCATGCAACAAGATTGGTAAAACTGAGTAAGCATTTTTAATATTAAGTTTGTCCTGCTTGGCACGGACTATGCCCTCAAGGACTGGATTTACAGCCTCTAGGTGTGATGGGTTTGCCGCTAAGTAAATCTTGGTTGTTGATCCTGAATGTGAGGTAAAAATACCCTCTGTACCCAAGTGATACTTAACATCGCCAGAACCTTGAACTTGATTTTCGGCGTAGTGGCCCTGGAACTCTTGGAAAATCTGACCATGCGACTTACCGGCGATGTTTGCCAACACGTTGAGGCGACCTCGGTGTGGCATACCAATACATACCTCGTCTAGGCCACGATCTGCAGCACTTGATAAAACTGCATCAAGTAGTGGAATTACCGATTCGCCGCCTTCAAGTGAGAAGCGCTTTTGTCCGACAAACTTAGTCTGTAAGAAAGTTTCGAAGGCTTCAGCGCTATTGAGCTTATGTAAAATTCGCAGATGTTCTTCGGGTGCAAATTTACTTGCAGCGACCTCAACCTGTGTTTGAATCCATTCACGCTCAAGAGGATCTTCGATATACATGTATTCAACGCCGACCGTCCGGCAGTACGAGTCACGTAAAATTCCAAGAATATTGCGAAGAGGCAAGAAAGCTGCTCCTCCAAAACCGCCAGTAGCAAACTCTCTATCGAGATCCCATAACGTTAAACCATGTGTGACCACATCTAAATCTGGATGCGAACGTTGTTTGTATTCGAGTGGATCGACATCGGCCATCAAGTGACCAAAAGTTCGGTAGGCGTGAATTAGCTGTTGAATACGCGCAGTCTTGTTAATCTGCTCATCTTTACCAAACTCAAAATCCTTAGCCCAACGGATTGGTTCGTATGGAATGCGTAATGAAGCAAAAATTTCATCATAGAAATCTTCAGCCCCTAGAAGATAATCATTCATGCGGCGCAGGAAATCACCGGACTGGGCACCTTGGATCACACGGTGGTCATATGTACTTGTAAGAGTTACAACTTTACTAATCGCCATGCGGGCCAAAGTCTCTTCGCTTGTACCGTGGAACTCCGCCGGGTAGTCCAGCGCACCGACTCCAAGAATCAATCCCTGTCCCTGAACTAGACGTGGCACAGAGTGAACAGTGCCAATCGTGCCTGGGTTAGTGATCGACATTGTTGTGCCAGCAAAATCTTCAACGGTGAGTGAACCGCCACGTGCTTTTTTAATTACCGCTTCGTAAGCACCCCAGAACTGCGCAAAATCCATATCTTCGCAGCCTTTTACTGATGGAACTAATAACTGCCTTGAACCATCGGCTTTGGCTAAGTCGATAGCAATACCAAGATTGATGTGTTCGGGATGTCCAACAGCAGGCTTTCCATCTAGTTCACCAAAAAACGAATTCATCTCAGGCATCGCACGAACCGCTTTAATCATTGCATACGCGATGATGTGAGTGAAAGAAACTTTGCCGCCCCGTGCCCGCTTCATATGGTTATTAATGACGATGCGATTATCGATCATCAATTTTGCTGCGACTGCACGGACCGATGTTGCCGTAGGTACTGAAAGCGATGCCTCCATGCTTTGAACAACGCGGGCTGATACGCCGCGAATTGGTTCGAGTGTTGAAGCGCTCGGTGTTATTAAAACTGGAACTGGCTTAACTATTGGATCTGCAGGTGTTGGTTGTGGTGTTGCTGTATCTCTAACAATTGGCTGTTGCACAGGCGCTGCGGGTTGTGCGGGCACTTGCTGAACAGGCGCGGGTGGAACAACTGATGCCACCTCTTGAACTGCAGTAACAGGTGGCGTAATAGATTTTTCTACTTGCTGCTGCGCCTTTGGAATCGGTGGAACCCCTTTAGAAACTGAATTCGTCTCCACGTTTACTACCCCAGCTAAAGCGCCAGGTTTATTACTTTTAAAGTACTCAACCCACGCAGGGTCTACGGATGAAGGGTCTGCTAAATACTGCTCGTACATCTCATCGACGAGCCAATCATTTGCACCAAAATCCTGTGCCGACACTGGCGAACTCCTTCTTGGCGTGGATAAGACCCAAGCCTATCGGCAGTACCGCCATGCTCTGAACCCTAAGAAGGAGCAATAAGGGCGAGATAGGCCACAGTGAGCGATTCATTGATGGGGTTCAGAGTCGCGGTTTTTAACCGCTACTCAGGTATGGCTCGAAGCGCCGCTAACAATGTAGCTGCAGCAAGCACTGCTAGCGGAAGCGCAACAATCCAAAGTCCGGCTTGAACTTGGTAGGAGACAACTCCAAGTGCAATTAAGTTTGCTAGCACCGCGGGAGATCGACCAAAGTATCTCCCACGGCGGTACCCGATCGCAGAAGCAGCTAAACCCCCACTGCCGAGAGCGGCAAAAAGCAGAACTCCTAGGAGTGGAAGAAATTCAAAACTATCTGCTGTGAGAGAAAGAGAGATTAGCCAGAGTCCAAGCCCAGCTATCACTACAGATTCAATCAACAATAGGGATGCCACTAGTGCGCGGGCCTTTGCCGCCTTGGAAGGATTCTCTGTCATGGAGGAGAGATTAACTCATGTGTCCACGAGAGACCCGCTTTTCTCTCACGATGGAATTCATGATTCGCAGACACATTTAGCGGCCCCACAGTTCTTTTACGAGCAACTTCGCCGTCAAATCGCGCTAGCCATTCGAAATCAAATCTGCTTTTGCCTTATAAAGATTACCTTCACTAAATTACCGTTACATGGACAGTTAACTCCGGTCAGCGCTGATGATATTTTGCATTTTTCCTTCGAACTTAAAAAATTAACTCGTACGGAGGACTGCATAGGCCGGCTAGGGATCAATGAGTGCGTTATTTTGCTTGCCGATGGAGAGTTATCGGCGAGACAACTTATTTCGCGCCTTTATGCGACACCTTCGCTCTACGTAAACAACTCCTTACACATCGCCATCTCGATGGTCACCTCACACAGTAATGAGACAGGCCTTGATCTCTTGAAGCGATTGGATTACGCACCTTTATCCACGCATTAGAGGCCAGAAAAATAATAATCTCAGTGGCGGACTTAGATTCCCGACATGGACCTAGATATAGATATAACTTTCGGTGCAATAGCAAAATTCATGGCCGACCCAACTATTGAAGAGATCTGGATAAACTCCCCTGAGCGGATATTTATTGCACGCGCAGGTAAAAGTGAGCTCACCAATCTACTTTTAACCTCAGATGATGTGCGCAATATCGTCGAACGTGCATTGCTATGGAGTGGCAGGCGCTTAGATCTTTCTCATCCATTCGTAGATGCCCGACTCCCAGATGGCTCACGTCTGCATGTGGCGATTCCTGAGATTACCGCTCAACACTGGGCAGTAAATATTCGAAAGCATTTAATGCGAAATCTTGGTATCGACGATTTAGTCGAGCGCGATGTAATGACACCCGCTATTGCATTAGCTCTCAAAAACTCAGTGCGTGCTGGTCTAAATATCCTAGTGAGCGGTGGCACGCAGGCTGGAAAAACCACTGTCCTTAACGCCCTAGCTGGTGCTATTCCACGAGGCGAACGTCTAGTAACGATTGAAGAAGTCTTTGAACTCAACCCACAACTTCCCGATGTCGTAGCGCTGCAAACACGTAGTGCAAATTTGCAGGGTGAAGGTGAAATCCCGCTGCGCAGATTAATCAAAGAATCTCTGCGCATGCGACCATCACGTATCATCGTTGGCGAAGTTCGTGAAGCAGAAGCCCTTGATCTCCTTATCGCGCTTAACTCTGGGCTACCTGGGATGGGTACATTGCATGCAAATTCACCGCGAGATGCGATTACTAAACTCCAAACACTTCCTCTATTGGCTGGAGAAAATATCTCCCACAAATTTATAGCGCCAACTGTTGCATCGGCATTCGATGTCATTGTCCATGTCTCACTCGATCAAAGTGGAACTCGGCGTGTGAAAGAAGTCTCTGTCATTACCGGAAGATGCGAAAATGATCGGGCTGAGGTTGAAACATTATGGCTGTGGAATGGTGAGGGCTACGAACGAGGAATTGGATCCCTACCTCATGCAGATAGATTTGCAGCGATTGGACTGCCCCTAACTACTTGGTGGCGACAGTGAGAAATAATCTGCGCACCGCTGCCTTTTCATTAGTGGCTATTGGCCTCATCTATCTATTTACTGGCGCACCATCGATTTCACTCGCCTTCGGTGCACTTGTCGCGGGAATTACTTTTATTACTTTACGAGGAAAGAGTCAGCACAATGAATCGGCCTTAGTTGCGGCATGGCCCGAAGTCATCGATCATTTAATGTCAGGAATACAATCTGGCTTATCTCTTACCGAATCTCTTGCCGGACTTTCAACACGAGGCCCTGAGATACTTCGGCCAGCATTTGTTGAGTTTCGAAGCTCGCTCTATAGACATGGTGATGTAAGCGAGGCAATCAATGAGCTTAAGAATCTATTTCACCATCACGGAAGTGATCAAATCTTCGAAGCACTTCTAATTTCCAAGACACTTGGAGGCAGCGAACTCTTAGGAATACTTCGTACTCTTGGAGATTTTCTTCGTCAAGATTTAGCGTTGAGGCGAGAAATCGAAGTTAAACACAGCTGGATCAAAAACTCTGCCCACCTTTCTGCGGCAGCCCCCTGGATTTTACTTCTTCTCTTATCCACTCAAGCTTCCACCGCTGCGGCATATGCAACGGCAACGGGAGGGGCGATTCTCATCGCAGGTTTAATCATGACCGCGATTGCATATATCTGGATGAATCACCTCGGTCAGTTGCCACAGACCCCCCGAGTATTTACTGGCACAGCAAAAGGAGCACAATAATGTTGAAAATAATCTGTGTGGCAATGCTCTTTGCAGTCCCAGGGGGAATGCTCTTTCTACTCGATTCAGATGTGGATCCATTGAAAGAGTTAGAGCGTCGCGCGAAGGTCGCAGCGAGAAATACGCGCGATAAGAAAGGGATTCATCTCCGACTAGAAGAGCTGGGAAAATCTAGTGGGCGGGACTATGAAGATTTCCGAATTCGCCAGTTTGGTTTTTCTGCATCTGGCTCTGCGCTAGTCATGGTTCTGACATTGATGAGTAATCATTCGTTGATAATGGTGCTGATTCTCGCCTCGCTCACTGGCGCGATTCTCTATGTCATGATCGATAGAGAGTTATCTTCGCAGATTAAGAAACGTAGACAGATAATCGAAGCTGAGTTCCCGGCCGTTATAGAGATGCTCACTTTGGCAATCGCCGCTGGTGAAACTCCGATGAGCGCTATATTGCGTATGGCCGAGTCGGCTGATGGCGAGCTACCAAAGGAGTTTGGGACAGTAATCGCAGCAGTACGAGCGGGAGAACCATTACATTCGAGTCTTGATTCAATGGGGCGCCGAATCAAATCCGTCATGATTCGCAGATTTATTGACGCAGTGGTTACGGCAACTTTACGCGGGGCACCTCTTATAGAAGTCCTATCGCGGCATGCAGTTGAGGCACGCGCTCATCAGCGAAATATCGTTTTGAATGCTGCAGGTAAGGCTGAGATCTCAATGATGATTCCAGTTGTCTTCCTTATCCTGCCAATCTCAATTCTCTTTGCGCTCTGGCCATCGTTAGCAAACCTGAATCTATTTGCAAACTAAAGAGTTATGCCGCGCTCTCATTACGAATTGTTTCATTTACTGCAAAGGTTGAGAGAGCAGTCGGTGATGAAATCTCTCGCTGTAATGAAATCTCTTGAATCGGTTTCTTAACTTCCTTTTTGGCATTTTCCCGCTCAGCAACTTCGCTGGCAGTAGGCCGACCAGCTTTGCGCTTGCGTGCAATTACGCGACCATCTTCAAATAATTCGCCACCCCACACGCCAGCTGGCTCTTTACGAGAGAGAGCACCTTCCAAGCACTGTGTACGTACAGGACAACTGCCGCAAAGCGATTTCGCTTCGGCCACAGACAACTCATCTTCCGAGAAGTACATCTCAGGATCTGCTGTATGGCATGGCAGATTAAATGATGAACCGTCGGAGTAAGTGCCGGTAACTGCATCTAAACCGATCTTCTCATCTGCCCAGCCTGGTACTAGTAGTTCGCTGAAGAGAACGCTCATCGTCCTCACCTCTTTCCTCTCATTGGCTAACACTTTCGATGTTAGGTCTTGCTCGGGTTGTTCCTCATTGCTTCTTCTCGGGTAAAGCAAAAAGGGCCCGAATCCTTTGTGGATTCGAGGCCCTTGGCTTCTAGTTCTTATTCGATGTTATCGAGTAGAACCCCAAGTGGCCTCGTATCCGGCATAAAAGGCTGCGTAAAATGCAGGCTTTGCG
>WLOR01000070.1 GCA_009699165.1 Actinomycetota bacterium
AGAGCTCACACGTACATTAGGAATCGGCGCACAGTTCGGCGGCAAATATTTCTGCCACGATGTTCGTGTGGTCCGACTGCCACGTCACGGTGCATCGCTGCCGATTGCCATCGCAGTCTCATGCTCTGCTGATCGACAGGCCAAGGCGAAGATTACAAAGGATGGAATTTTCCTCGAAGAGTTAGAGCGCGATCCTGCGCAGTATTTACCAGAGACAACCGATGAACATCTCGATGACTCTGTTATCGCCATTGATTTGAATCAGCCGATGGATGCAATCCGCGCCGAACTCTCCAAGCACCCGGTCAAGACGCGGCTTTCGCTGACCGGCACATTAGTTGTGGCCCGCGATTTAGCTCATGCAAAGATTAAAGCGGCGATGGATAACGGTGCGCCTATGCCGGATTATCTAAAGAACTACGCCGTGTACTACGCCGGTCCTGCCAAGACTCCATCGGGATATGCATCGGGCTCTTTTGGGCCAACGACGGCTGGCCGCATGGATTCCTACGTCGATTACTTTCAATCCAGGGGCGGATCCTTCGTGATGCTAGCAAAGGGCAACCGCTCTAAAGCTGTGACCGATGCCTGTAAAGCCCATGGTGGGTTTTATTTAGGATCTGTGGGTGGCCCAGCTGCCCGCTTGGCGCTGGAGTGCATTAAGAAAGTTGAAGTATTAGATTTCCAAGAGCTAGGCATGGAAGCGGTCTGGAAGATTGATGTCGTCGATTTTCCAGCATTCATAGTTGTCGACGATAAGGGCGATGACTTCTTTGCTGCAACGAGTACGCCTCTAATGATTGGAACTAAGCCCTAAATCCTCTGGGACCAACTGGGCCTTAATCGCTCTTTAGTAGTAGTGACGAGATTTAAAGTGTGACCACGCCTTACATGGAGTGTCATATCGCATCGTGATGTAGCGAAGTCCCCAACGAATCTGAGTAACTGGATTACTGCGCCAGTCTGTTGCAATCACACTCATCTTGTCTGCAGGCAGTGCCTGTGCAATTCCGTGAGCACCCGATCGATAGTTATGAGCCTTGTAGTTCCAGTGGCTCTCCTTGGTCCAGAGACTATTGATGCAAGAGAACTGTGCATCGTTAAAGCCAAACTCTTCGGCCATTATCGCCTTAGTAACTTTCTTTGCTCCAAAAATTGTTCGTGCCATCTCTACCTGATGGCTAATGGATGAGACCAAGGCCATATCACTTGAAAACATCGATCCAACAGGAGTGGCCGCTAACTCGATTGAGCCGTACAACGCACCAACGCTTTCCAAAGGGAGATCTTGAGCTGCCAAAGATTTATTCTCGGGCTCGATCACAATGGAGGTAGTCATCGGAAACTCAAGGCCATAGGCACTTGGCAGAGCTGATGTCAGAAAGAGCATTGAGGCGATGACTGCCCAGATCGCTACGTACTTGTTTGGACGCTTCATCTGACTCCTTCCATGAACTCTGAACTCATATGCCCGTAAGCAATCGGCCTCAATTGAGGCTTCATTAACCACGGGGAAGGCTTTAGGGTGTCGCGATTGGTGGGTATCGGCAAATCAAATCCTGCGTGAGTCGCAGATTCTCAGGAAGTTTGTTGGCTGTGGAAAAGTAAAAGTGCAGGTCAGCACGTGGAATGTCCAATTTGTACCAAATGTGACTGTGAGATTGTTTGTGGGCTATTTAGGGGCTTTGCCAGAGTCGGTCGCCCTAACCCGCGATTGGCCCCTCAAGCATCTCAGTGACCAGAGCGGCGATCGGCGAGCGCTCAGAGCGAGTCAACGTCATATGAGCAAAGAGCGGATGGCCTTTGAGGGTCTCGACGACGGCAACGACCCCATCGTGGCGACCAACGCGCAAGTTGTCGCGCTGGGCAACGTCGTGAGTCAAGATCACGCGAGAGCCCTGACCGATTCGAGAGAGCACAGTCAACAAAACCCCTCGCTCGAGTGATTGAGCCTCATCAACGATGACAAATGAGTCGTGCAGCGAGCGACCTCGGATATGAGTAAGAGGTAGAACTTCGATAAGTCCTCGATCAACAATCTCGTCGATGACAGCTTGGCTCACGAGTGCACCTAAAGTGTCGAAGACGGCCTGTGCCCAGGGAGACATCTTTTCGCCTTCGCCTCCGGGTAAGTATCCAAGCTCCTGGCCACCGACTGGATAGAGCGGGCGGAAGATAACAACCTTTTTATGGACGCGTTTTTCCATTACCGCTTCAAGACCTGCACACAGAGCCAGGGCTGATTTGCCAGTTCCGGCGCGGCCGCCGAGTGAGACGATTCCAATCGAGTCATCGAGCAAGAGATCTAATGCAACGCGTTGTTCGGCGCTGCGACCATGAAGACCAAAGGCGCTGCGATCTCCACGCACCAACTGCAACTGCTTATCGAGCGTGACTCGAGCAAGGGCGCTCCCGCGTTCGGAGTGCAAGACGACTCCCGTATGAACGGGAAGTTCGTGGGCAATCTCGTGGTCTGCGCGATCAGATGCGTATAAATCATCGATCACATTGCTACCAACACTGAGTTCGACGATACCGGTCCAACCACTATTTGAAACCAGCTCGGCTAAATACTCTTGGGCCTCAACGCCGACAGAGGATGCCTTCACTCGAAGCGGTAGATCCTTTGTTACAAGGACGACATGTTTGCCATCGCCCATTAGGTTTTTTGCAATCGCCAAGATGCGCGAATCATTGGTGCCATCGCGCAAAAAGCCCTGTGGTAGCGTCGAAAGATCAGTGTGGTTGAGTTCTACTGAAAGTGTCCCGCCTTCGGGGGTAATCTTCAGCGCCTTATCAAGGCGACCATGTGTAATTCGCAAGTCATCTAAGGCTCGAAGGGCAGCCCGTGCAAAGTAGCCGAGTTCGGGGTGATCGCGTTTGGTCTCTAGCTCGCCGATAACTGCGATTGGGATGATGACTTCGTGCTCTGCAAATCTATAGAGCGCGCCAGGATCGGCCAGCAAAACACTGGTATCTAAAACAAAGGTCTTCTTACCGCTTTGACTTGTTGAAGCCAATGGCTGAGCTCCTCGATTTAAGTTGTACTAGATGGGACCTGCTTCGGATATGAAAAATGTAGAACTAGTCAGGTGCAACTTTGGTGCGACACGCTTGCCGCTTTTGTTAAATCTAAGCAAATAGTTATGAACCAAAGCGACGTTGTCGAAGTGAATATGCTCGTAAGGCGCGCAGGAAATCCACGCGACGAAAGTCTGGCCAGTAAGCCTCGCAGAAATAGAACTCTGATGATGCGCTCTGCCACAACATAAAGCCGCCAAGGCGTTGCTCTCCCGAAGTGCGGATCAAAAGCTCTGGATCGGGTTGACCGGCCGTATATAAAAACTTCGATATATCTTCACTTGATAGTTTTTGAGCTGCCTCTGTCAGCGAATGGCCTGCTCGTTCTTCCTGACTTAAATAACTCTTAACCGCATCCACAATTTCACGGCGGCCACCATAGCTAATGGCTACGTTGACTTCGACTCCATCATTGCGGACAGGTTTGAGCTCGCTTAATTTCTTGCCCAACCACTCAGGCAGTAGATCTAAAGCACCGACTGCTTTTATATTCCAACGACCTGTCGCCGATAACTCATCAACCGTATCGCCAATAATCTTGAGCAGCTCATCAATCTCTGCCGCGCTGCGTTTGAAGTTATCTGTAGATAGCAACCACAACGTGACAACTCGAACATCGGCCTCATCGCACCAGCCAAGAAATTCAATTATCTTGCCAGCTCCTGCTTTGTGGCCATTGGGATCGCCTTGATGTGGGTTTGCCTTTGCCCAGCGACGATTGCCATCGAGAATAACGCCAACATGATGCGGGGTCTTTGAAAAATCAAGTGAGCGAACTAAACGCCACTCATAGAGCGGGTAGAGAAGTGACTTTATGAATTTACGAATACGTACGGACAACTCGGCGCTCGGCAATCAGTGAAGTGACAGGAAGCGTGCCGGCCAAAATCAATCCAAGCATCTTCATAATTGGCCAACGGGCCTTAGTGGCAAATTGGATCGCAGTTAATATGTAAATCGGGTAGAGATAGCCATGCACCATGGGGATCCAAATGATTGCAGCATGTAAATCAGGTGCATCGAAGAGATACTTGATTGGCATGTAGACGAACCATAAAAGTAGCGACATGACGCCAGCGACAATGGCCATTATTCGAAAGCGAAGGATTGCAGATTTCATAGGTCTACCTTACGACGATAAAAGGGTAGGTACAGCACAACTGCGGCCATAAGCCACCAAATAACGACATACGACAGGTGCTGCCAGTAAAAACCGGGGATTCGGGACGTCAGTTTTTCTGCCGTCAATCGGGTGCGCACTATCTCGGCGCCGTTATGAGTTTCACTTCGAGCCACTATGTAGCCATCGAATAAATCTAGATCTGTAATACCAACAATAACTGCGCTATCTAGTCGCGAAATCACACCAGCTGAGTTATCGGCGCGATCACCATCTTGATGTGCATGCAGTTGACCGAGGATATCTATAACCATAGATTGTTCAATATCAGGATTGAGCAAACGCTCGGCCCATAAACCACGGACAACTAAAACTCCTTCGTTGGTTGCGACTTGGAGTAAGCCAACTTCCCAATCGGCGAGCTTTCCACTGGAATCAACTTGGCCTGGTGCTTTGAAATCTGCAACATAGTGGCCCGAGACTTTTACCATTCGATTAAGTGCAGTGGGCGTCAGTGACGTGTTAACAGTTGCAATTGAATCGAGTGCGACGGTTTTTTCATCGATCGTTGTAGCTGTCACAAGACTTGCCTTTAACGCAGCGGCGCGATTTAACTGCCAAATTCCGAGTGAAAAAAAGGTGGCCGCAATAATGACAACGACGAATCCTGCCGCGACTTTAGAAGCTAAATTTTTACTTGTCGCTGGTGTCATCGCTTCGATCTAGGCCCATAAACCGTTTATAGAAACTGCGCATTAAGAAGACCACTGCGATTATCAAGACTGCAATGGTGATTGACCCGGCTGGACCCATCTCAATATTTTTTTGCATGCCATAATCATCCCATGTCCGAAGAGTTCTCTTACAACGACCGTTATGGGATTCGGCCAACTAATCGTTGGGTAGCACCAGCTGTCTTTTTTGCAGCGATTGGTGTCTCGTGGCTTGTTTGGGCGGGATTGCATCATTCAAACCCTGCCATCCGTTACTCCTTGATCTCATACTCGATTACATCTGAGCGAGAGATTTCGGTGCGGTACTCAGTCCAACGCCATGATAAAAATGCTGTGGTCATCTGTACGTTAATTACCCGAGATTTCGACAAGAACATCAATGGCCAGATCGATGATGAGATTGAGCCAGGTCTAGCTGCTCTAGAGCGCACGACTACAGTGAAATCCCGCGGTCCTGCCGTCAATGCCGATGTAATAGGTTGTCGTCTCAAGTAAACACCTAGTACCTTTGCTCCTTATGAGTTCACAGACGTGGTTAACGCAGGAAGCTGCAGATCGTTTGCGCGCCGAATTAGAGAGTCTTGAAGGACCAGGACGTAAAGAGGTCACGGCAAAGATTGAGGCCGCACGTGCCGAAGGTGATCTAAAAGAGAACGGTGGCTACCACGCAGCCCGTGATGAGCAGGGCAAGATGGAGGCGCGAATCCGCCAGCTCAAGCAGATGCTAGAAAATGCACACATCGGTACACCGCCGCCGTCAGCCGATGGCAAAGTCGGTGCTGGCATGGTTGTCACTGCAGTTATTGGCGGAGACGAGATGAAGTTTTTATTAGGCTCGCGCGAAATATCATCTGGTGATTTAGATGTCTACAGCGAGAAGTCTCCGTTGGGTGCTGCTGTTATGGGTGCCGAGATCGGTGAAACCGTTAGTTATAGCGCACCTAACGGTCGAGAAATTTCAGTAGAGATTAAGGCAGCTGAGTTTTACGCTTAGTTAGAAGAGTTTTTATATTTTCTAACGCTGAGCGGAATAAAGATCACCATAATCAACACCATATACATTACTGATGTCTCTAATGGGTGCTGGCTAGGGAAAGTATTAGCCGTTGCTCCAAACTGATTTTCTAAGCCGAATAACTGTCGGCATGCCGCCACCATTGTTGAAACTGGATTCCATTCGGCGACATACTGCAACGCTCTTGGCATTCCAGTTGTTGGTGCAAATGCATTTGAAAGAAAGGTCATTGGAAAAGTAATAAGGAAACTTACGTTTTGAACGGTGCGGGCATCTCGCACGGCAAGGCCGGCATAGATACCTGTCCATGAAAGTGCATAACCAAACATCAAGAGAAAAACAAAGGCTGATGCGATGTTAAGGATGCTAGATGTTGGACGCCAGCCCACTGCAAATCCTGCAGCGGCCATAACAACAAGTACCAATATATTGAGTAGTGAATCACCTAGCGTGCGACCTACCACTAGGGCTGATCGCGCAATAGGCAGCGAACGAAAGCGATCGATTAATCCTTTTTTCATATCTTCGGCTAAACCTGAAGCTGTTGCAGCCAACGTAAAGGCAACGGTTTGCACGAAGATTCCAGGCATCAACAGCTGCACATATCCCCCCGGTTGGCCCGTTTCAATCGAGCCACCAAAGACAAAGCGGAACAAGAGCACAAACATCACTGGCTGAATAGTTGAAAAGATAAGAACTTCAGGTACGCGCGCAAGCTGCAGAAGTTGGCGCTTTGTAATAATGAGTGAATCCGTAATCGCATTTTTCATGGCTTTGGCTCCTCTTCTGCCCCATGGCCTGTTAGAGCCATAAAAACATCATCGAGAGATGGGCGCTTTAAACCAACATCCAGTGGATGAATTGCTGCGCCATCTAAAGCTCGCAGCACATCCATTAAAGCCTTTGAGCCAGTAGACACGGGAGCGGTGATTTTGCGAAGTGATTGATCAACAACTGCGGCGTGGCCACTTACTGCTTCGATAATCTTCCTGGTCTCTGCAATTTGAGCAGACTCCACTGTGACCTCTAAACGCTCTCCGCCGACCTGATTTTTTAGAGCATCAGATGTTCCCCGTGCAATTACTTTTCCATGATCAATAACTGCAATCTCATCTGCTAGCTGATCGGCCTCTTCCAAATACTGTGTGGTTAAAAGAAGAGTCACCCCGCCTTTTACTAACTCTTCAATAACTCCCCACATCTCCATGCGACCGCGAGGATCTAACCCCGTTGTTGGCTCATCCAAAAATAAAACCTTTGGTTTAACAATTAACGCGGCGGCAAGATCTAAGCGACGGCGCATTCCACCAGAATAAGTCTTGATTGGACGTCGGGCACTATCAGTTAATGAGAATCGTTCTAGAAGTTCATTTGCTCGATTAATCGACTGCTGTTTTCCCAGATGATATAAACGCCCAAACATCACCAAGTTATCCCAACCCGTTAACGTCTCATCAACTGCAGCGTATTGACCAGATAGGCCAATGACTTCGCGGACTTTATCGGGATGCTTTATTACATCGATACCTGCAACATGAGCGTTTCCTGAGTCTGGTTTGAGCAATGTCGCGAGAATTCTCACCGTAGTTGTTTTGCCCGCACCATTTGGACCTAAAACGCTTAATACGGTGCCTTCTGCAACATCTAGTGATAAATCATCAAGGGCTCTTACTGAACCTTTGTCG
>WLOR01000071.1 GCA_009699165.1 Actinomycetota bacterium
AAGATAACTTCTATCGCGTGCCCACTCTTTGTTGAATTTGTAGAGCGGGGCGAAACATCTGGTACGGAAATCACTGAGATTGCTCGAAATTATCTGGCACCTTTTATAGAGGCAAAGATTGACACCTTAGTTCTTGGGTGCACGCACTATCCGCTTTTAACGGGAGTGATTTCATATGTCATGGGCGATAGCGTCACTTTAGTTTCTAGTGCCGAAGAAACCGCTAAAGACCTCTATCGAATATTGGTGGAAAATAATCTGCTTCGTTCGCAGCAGAGCACGCCGCCAACACATCGATTCTTGGCAACTGGCGATGCCAAATCATTTGAGAGCTTAGCTCGCCGCTTTTTAGGTCCAGAAGTAACGCACGTTGAACACCAAAATCTCTAGCACTTCCAAAACTCGGTAGAACGTAACTAAACAAATGGAGCAGACAATGGCACGCAATGATGGGCGAGAAGTTAACGCACTACGGGAAATCAAATTCACTCGAGGCTGGTTAGATCACGCCGAAGGCTCTGTTTTAGTTGAGTTTGGAAAGACTCGCGTATTGTGCGTTGCCTCATTTTCTCCTGGAGTTCCGCGCTGGCTAAAAGACTCTGGCACTGGCTGGGTTACATCAGAGTATGCGATGTTGCCACGCGCAACACATACTCGCTCTGATCGTGAAAGCGTAAAGGGAAAACTCGGTGGACGTACGCAAGAGATTTCTCGTCTTGTTGGTCGCTCACTGCGGGCAATCGTAAATACAAAAGAGCTTGGTGAAAATACAATCGTGATCGACTGCGATGTTTTACAGGCCGATGGAGGAACTCGTACCGCGGCGATTACAGGTGCATATGTTGCATTGGCAGATGCAATCGCGTGGGCAAAAGCACAAGGTCACGTCAAGGCAACGGCTAACCCTCTCAATGACTCAGTAGCTGCAGTTAGCGTTGGAATTATTGATGGTGTACCCATGTTAGATCTTTGCTACGAAGAAGATGTTCGCGCGGGAACGGACATGAATGTTGTGGTTGCAGGAGATGGCCGATTTATCGAGGTTCAAGGAACTGCCGAAGGAGAACCTTTTGATCGTGAGCTTTTGAATCAACTACTTGATCTTGCAGTTAATGGTTGCAAAGAGCTAAGTCAGCTCCAAAGCGCAGTTCTTGCCAGATAAAAACATGCCACCTCAACTCCAAGAGATGACGTGTGAATTTAATGTCAAATAAACTAGTAATCGCTACCCGCAACGCTGGCAAGATTGTCGAGTTTCGAAGAATTCTGGATTCAATCTCTGCTGGGGCTATCGAGTTAATTGGAATCGATCAATTTCCAGAGTTAGCCGATGTTGAAGAGACTGGCGCTACTTTCGAAGAGAATGCTCTATTGAAGGCTAGATATACGGCAAAAATGACTGGTTTGCCTGCTCTTTCAGATGATTCAGGTCTATGTATCGATTTCTTAGGGGGAGCACCTGGGATTTTTTCAGCTAGATGGGCTGGAACTCATGGTGACGACAAAGCAAACACCTATAAAGTTTTAGATGAATTAGAAGATGTACCTGACGAAGATAGAGGTGCATATTTTATTTGCGTTGCAGCTTTGGTCTTGCCAGGCGGTCGCGAAGAGATTGCCGAAGGCCGCTTCGCAGGAAGAATTTTAAGAACTCCCATTGGCGAACAGGGCTTTGGCTACGACCCAATTTTTGCACCAATTGGCATGTCTATCTCCTCAGCGCAAATGAGCGCAGATGAAAAGGATGCAGTTAGTCACCGCGGAAAAGCCTTACGCGCAATAGCCCCACATGTAATAGAAATCTTAGAAGGGCTGAGGTAACCTTGCCCCATCGACGTACGTTGTTTGCGTGCGCACCGCTATCCAAGGAGTTATCGTGGCCGTAAAGAAGAAGAGCGCAGTCAAGAAGGTTGCGAAGAAAGCCCCAGCAAAGCGGGCAGTCAAAAAAGCTGTTGCTAAAAAGAGCACTGCTAAGAAAACTGTTGCTAAGAAATCCGCAGCCAAGAAGCCAGCTGCTAAGAAATCAGCGGTTAAGAAAACCACAGCTAAAAAATCCGCTGCCAAGAAAGCCGTAGCCAAGAAAGCCCCAGCAAAGCGTGTTGTAAAGCAGGCCTCTGTTAGAACTCCAGTTGCACGCATTGAAGTCAATACTGCACCAGTTGCATCAGTTGCACCTAAGCCTGCGACAGTAGTGGCAAAGCCAGCTGCTGCACCTAAGCAGAGCACTTCCGGCAGAGTAGTTTTCGTAGTGATTGCAGGAATTTTAATTTTGGCAGCGATCGTGTGGTCAAAGTCAGCGGGTAAGAGTGATGATGCTGCGCCGGCACCAACACCTTCGATTTCACAATCAACAGAGCCCACGGTCTCTGCAAGTGCCCAGCCAACCGAGACAGTTGCGCCAGCTGTACAGGCCCAGGCTCCCAGCAAATTCGTAGCACTTAAAAGTGCGGATGGATTAAAACTTCGCTGGGTTTCACCATCGGCAACTGAGGGCTTAACTGGATATAACGTAGAAATTCGCAGCAATGGTGTCGGAGAGTGGACAGTCATAGCAACTGTTCCGGCTGATCAACTTACGCAGAACGTAACAAAGAGTTCAGATTCTAGCTGGACCCAGTTCCGAGTCTCATCGGTTTATTCAGATGGCCAGATTGCATCTGCAACTGTCTTTGGAATTCCAGGAGAGTATAAGTAAAGATTTCATAAAAAACTCCCACGCACATCGTGCTTGGGAGTTTTTTTATTTAAGAGATCTAAAGTTGCGCCGTAATTGCATCAACGTAAGCGCGTACTCCAGTCGGTACTAAGTGCACACCATCTGGCGCAAAGTATTCAGGGTGGCCCTTCGAAATTTCACTCCAATTAATAAGGATTGCGTGGGATTTCAATGCATATTTTGCAATCAAAAGGTTGTTTTCATCTCTCCAGTCACGTGGCACTGCTGTGTTGACAACAATTACACGCGGTTGATTTCTTACTTCTTCGAATATTGAGGCGACTTGATTATCAGTCAACTTATTGTTATTACCTAGGTTAAAAATGACCGTTGAGCCCTTCATATGTAACTTATCGTGGCTCATTACCTCAATTAGTTCTGGTGCTTGGCGTCCAACACGGGCGTTAATAAGTCCAATGTGGCTTTGTTTTTCAAGTTCGTAGCGAATACCAAGAATCACCGAATCTCCGGTTACCCATAAACCAGTTGCGGCGGTGGGAGAAACTTTGCTGGCACCTTCATTCGAGCCATCGACAAGTTGCGCTTTAACAGCGTTCATCGCTCGGTCTCCAGTTTTTATCGCATGCACAGTGAGAAGACCCAGTGCGATTACCAATGTGATTGCAGAGATGGCTATAACTGACTTCTGGCGAAGTTGAACTTGCTTTGTTCGATACTTCATTCCATTCAGCCAATACTCGACCAGGCCACTTCTGATAGGCAGTTCAATTAGACGAAGAGATATATCCGCTAGAGCAAGGACGATAAGAACACGTAGTGCAGACAATGCCCAGTGTGATCCCTCAAGATCTACTGAAGGTCTTGTAACCTGAAAAACAACCCAGTGCCAGAGATATATGGAGTAAGAGCGCTCACCGACCCACACTGCAAGCCTGCTACTGAGTATTGGAGCAAAGCGCGAGGCAGGGTGAACAATTGAAGTAATAATCGCACAACCAAAAATACCTGCAAGAGGAAAGGCCAACTTGTAGAGAGTGGGATCATTCTCGTTAATAAATAAGAAAGTTGCGATGATTCCTATAAATCCAATGACTCCAATTCCATCGATGAAATCCTGTGCGCGCCTATCTACCTCTAACTTTAAGTTTTGGGGTATCCAATTAACTGCAAGTGCAGCTCCTAGAAATAAGCCGATGCTATGTGTATCCGTCCCGAAGTACACATGACTGATCTGTGATGCATTAGTCGAATCGACTTTAAAAGAGACGACAAGAAGTGTGATTCCAGAAATCGCAGCGATAAATAATGCTGCGCCAGGGATCTTATTTTTTCCCAAATATCGCAGCACCAATAAGAGAATTAAGGGCCACACTAAATAGAACTGGGCTTCAACGCCAAGGGACCATGTGTGTTGAAGCAGTGGCGGGCGGGCAATTGAGTCGAAGTAATCAGTGTGGCGGAAAACAAGCCACCAGTTCATTGCCCCAGTGAGTGCAAATGGTGAGTCAGTGACAAACCTGCGCATTGTTTCAGGTGCCCAGATTCCAATATAGATGGCGGTTGAAATAATCATGAATGCCAGCGGTGGTAGCAGTCGGCGCACCCTGGCCCTATAGAAAGCGCGTAAATCCAAACCACCACTTTGGGCAATTGAGTCCAGAACTAAACGAGTAATAACGTATCCCGAGATAACAAAAAATAGATCTACACCTAGAAAACCACCGGGGATCCACGAGTAACCCAAGTGGTACAAGATGACAGCAGAGACTGCCACTCCACGCAGGCCATCAATGGCAGGGATGTATCGGATACCGCGAGCAGTGGCCATCGCTTATTACTTAGGTGTGGCAGATTTCTTTGAAGCAGTTTTCTTGGCAGAACTCTTGTTAGCTTTTGCGGGTGCACTAATTGCAGCTTTTCTGCGCTGGCTTGCTACTTTAATTGGACCAGAATCGATAATGGTGTCATCAGGGTTCAGATTTTCAATAACATTTCTCTGAAGCTCTGCCAATCGCGTAAATGCCGATTCGAGGCGCTCTCGTGATTGATGGATTGCAGACTCGGCTGCTTCTAGCGATTGAGTCTGCACTTTATACAGCCGCTCAGCTTCAACCATTACACCTGAGAGCCACTCTCGATAGTTTGCAACTTCAGATGTTGCGGCATGAATAATTTTCTCGCCTTCTCGACGCGCCACTATAGTGAGCGAGGCAGCTTCTCGCCGTTTTGCATCTACTAACGTCTGCGCCTCTGTATCTGCCTGTGCTAATAACTGCGCGGCCTCATCTTCGGCGGCTTGCATATATTTACGTCCGCGAGATTCAGCACTACTTAGAATTGAGCGAGCCTTTGAATCCGCTGCCTCAATCTCTTCTTTAGTAATCCTGTTTGTTTCAGCGACCAAGCGAGAGGCAGTTGAATGCGCTTTACTCTCACGGGCTTGTGCTGATTTAATCATCGCCATTGCAGTCTCAGTTGCAAGGATTTCAAACTCTTCTTTACTTAGACCGGTAATGTCACGGCGAGAACGAAGATCTGCTAACTGTGATTCAAGTTCGCGGATTCGATCAAAAGAGGATGGTTGGTCGGAGTCTTCACCCTTGAAGCCAACCCAGTTAAGAAAGCTTCTCTTTTCAGCCACCAAACACCCCACAGTTCATATCTATAGAGCCATAGGTTAGGGCAAGGCCTTACTTACTGTAAATCGCCACCGAAATCGCAATGTACTGCGACACCCAAGCCGCGAGTACAAAGATATGGAAGAGCTCGTGGAAACCAAAGTACTTGGCCGCACGTCCGGGACGTTTAAGAGCATAAAAAATCGCCCCAACGGAGTAAAAGAGCCCTCCAATAATGATTGGAAGCAGGATCCATAACCCGCCAGCGCGGTAGAGCTGTGGTAAATATGCAACAGCCACCCACCCGAGCAGTAAGTAGTTTGCAACATAAAGCCAGCGAGGTGCGCCTAGCCAAAAGATTCTCATCGCTACGCCTAAACCTGCGCCAATCCACACTACAGATAAGAGAATTGTGCGATCTCGTCCGTGTAGCAGTGCGACTGCAAATGGTGTGTACGAACCTGCAATGAGGAGATTGATATTTGCATGATCAAAGCGACGCCATATTTTCTTTTTTGCTGGTGACCAAGGGACGCGGTGGTAAATCGCTGAAACGCTGAAAAGTAATATGGCAGTAATTGAATAAATCGCCACCGCAAACTTCAGTGATTCCTTGCTCAAGAGAAATAAAACTAGAGATGCGATGATGACAACCGGAGTTGCACCAAGGTGAAACCACCCGCGAAGCTTTGGGGGTGCAACTGGTTGGAGGCTCATGACCTCAGCCTAGGGCTTATCTGCACCTTATTTAGTAACTATCCATTTATTTGAATTGAACGTAACTCTCGCACCGATTTAACAAGTAATGCCAAGAGCGCGCAGATTACGGTCACCCCACCTGTAAACCACAAAACTCTGTGTACTCCGTAATACATGGCAAGTGGACCAGCCACAACGATTCCGAGTGGTGCTAAGGCATACGATCCAAAGGCGTCATAGGCGGTAACACGCGAAAATGACTCTTCGGGAATGTGAGACTGCAAGGCAGTGCTCCAGTTGACCACATAAATCTCAATTGCGATGCCGGCAATTAACGCTGCTACCAACGTGAAGATAAAAGGACTCTTTATGGCCAGAGAAAAATCCCATGCTGCAGAAAGTGCGATCACAACCATTGCAATAAATAAAGGTCTTTGCAAGTGAACTTTTAATGCAATAAATCCACCGCAGATCATTCCCAAAGTTAGGCCCGCCAGATTCATCGACCAGTTTCGCGGACCATTGGTGCCTTCATTAAATGCAAGTGGCCCTAGAACTTGAACCATTGCTTCAAAGCAGGCATTGATTCCGGTGAAGGCAATCACCATTGCAACTACCCAGGGACGCGATTTAAACTCAACCCAACCATCTTTTAGCTCTGCAATGACCGATGTTCTCTCGCGATCTTCCATGGGTGGCACATCTAAATGCCATACTAAAATACCCGCAATTAAAAATGAGAGCGCATCCACCAGTAGCGCCCAACCAGAGCCAAATAAAGTAACCAATGCACCACCGATTAAAGCGCCTACAACGAATCCAAAGTTGCTGAGCAGTCCTACAACCGCATTTCCATCTTTGAGTTTTTCCTTTGGAATGATTGCGGGAAGTACTCCCGACATCGCCGGCCACCACATTGCATTGAGGATGCCAAAAAGTAGGCCCATGATGACAAGTAGTGGAATCGATGCAAAACCGGCAATGAAAGAGATGGCGCTGATTGCGACAAAGCTACTGCCCAAAATATCTGTGCCACCAACAATTCGATTTCGCTTAAAACGATCCCCAATGACACCACCGAAAAGCATCAGCGCAATCATGGGGAAAATCCGCGCAGACATAACAAGGCTCAACTCTCTGCCAGTTGCCCCATTAAGGCTTAGCACTCCATATGCCAGAGCGATCGGAGAGAGACCATTCCCGAGGTTTGAGATAAAGCGCGCAGAAATCAGTCGAAGAAATCCGCGATGGATGCTGAGTTCTCGAAGTTGCGAAATGATCACGTAGTAATCATATATATCGACAAAAGTCGTTGTCGCTGATAAGAATAGCCAATGAGCTATAGATCAGAAATCTTCGAAATCAGCGATGTATTCATCGATAAAGCAGCTGCCCTGAGTCCAATGGACTGTACATATCTAGGCAACGGATTGAATCAAGATAAGTTAGATGATTTTTCA
>WLOR01000072.1 GCA_009699165.1 Actinomycetota bacterium
CCAGCTTGGTTGCCACTAAGGACAGAGTTGAAAGATATGTCTGCCTATGGTGCGCCACAAGTGCCGGCCCACGCTATTTTAAATACAAATGAGAATCCATATGCTCCTTCGCCACAGTTGCAAGCTGCAATAACCGAAGCAATTTCCGAAGTTGCTGGGACACTTAACCGTTACCCTGATCGCGACGCAATTAAAGTTCGTGCTGGACTTGCTAACTATGTCAACGAGCGATGTTCCACATCATTTGAAGTAGAAAATATCTGGGCTGCAAATGGAAGCAATGAGATTATTCAATCTATATTTTTAGCGTGTGGAGCCGGTGTCGCACTAGGTTTTACGCCTTCATACTCGATGCACCCTTTGATCGCTAAGGTCGCCGGAACTTCGTGGATTAATGGTGAGCGCAACTCCGATTTCACTTTTAATCTTGAAAAGGCATTGCATGAGATTGAAAAACACAAACCAACACTCACTTTCATTACAACACCTAATAATCCAACTGGTGATGCGATTGCCTTTCGCGATATTGAAACTTTAGCTAAGGCGGTACAAGGTATTGGTGGTCTTCTCATCGTCGATGAAGCCTATGCAGAGTTTTCGCCCGAAGAATCTGCAACCACGTTAATTGCATCCAATCCTCATGTTGGTGTTATTCGCACAATGAGTAAAGCATTTGCATTTGCAGGCGCGCGTGTGGGCTATCTCATCGCTGATAAAAAACTTGTAGATGCAATGATGCTGGTCAGGTTGCCGTACCACTTAAGTGCAATTACTCAGGCGGCGGCCCTTGTCGCACTGCAATATCGCGAAGAACTCTTAGGTAATGTCGCAAGGTTGATACAGGCCAGAGAAAACCTAACGGACTCTCTTCACGGCCTGGGATTACAGACGGTTCCAAGTGCAGCTAACTTCATCTTGTTCACAGGCTTTAATGCATCTGCGCCACACCTATGGTCCCAGCTCCTTGAAAAAGGCGTTCTGATTCGAGATGTGGGATTATCGTCCTATCTGCGCGTAACAATCGGCAATGAGGCCGAAAACACTTCCTTTATTCAAGCCTTATCCGAACTTCTGTAGAGAGTGAGATTACATATGAGAACAGCTCGAATCGAACGGACGACAAAAGAGTCACACGTACTAGTCGACCTGAATCTAGATGGTCAAGGAAATATCGACGTCTCTACAGGTGTTCCATTTTTCGATCACATGATGTCTCAACTGGGCAAGCACTCTGGCTTTGATTTAACGGTCAAGACCACTGGTGATATTGACGTAGATTCACATCACAGTGTCGAGGACACATCACTTGCTTTTGGAGAAGCACTTCGCACTGCTTTGGGTGATAAAGCTGGCATCAGGCGTTTTGGTGACTCTATGGTTCCACTCGATGAAGTACTTGTGCAGGCAGCTGTAGATTTGTCGGGGCGACCATATCTAGTTCATCGTCAACCTGAAATTGTGGAGCTCATTGGAACTTTCGATACAACACTTGGCAAACATATCTGGGAATCAATTGTTGCCGAAGCCCACATAGCACTTCATATTCGTGTTCTAGAAGGACGCAATGCACACCATGTGTTTGAAGCCCAGTTCAAAGCTGTAGCTCGCGCGCTCAGAGATGCGGTATCACTTGATGGGCGAGTTGCTGGCATCCCATCGACCAAGGGCTCTCTTTGATCGCAATTCTTGACTATGGATCGGGAAACTTACGATCTGCCGAACGGGCATTTGCTTTTAGTGGACAAGATGTTGTTGTTACATCTGATGCAAATATCGCATTCGAGGCCGATGGTTTAGTTGTTCCAGGAGTTGGTGCATTTGCAGCCTGCATGAAAGGCTTAAATAAGATTAACGGCGCAGAGATTATTCGTAAGCGCTTGGAATCGGAGAGACCAACACTTGGAATTTGTATTGGAATGCAGATTCTTTTCTCACTCGGAGATGAACATTCGCAAGGTGTCCCACACCAGGGTGTAGGAATTTGGCCTGGAACGGTGAGTGCATTATCTGCCCCGATTCTGCCCCATATGGGCTGGAACAACGTCGAAGCTGCGTTGGGTTCACAGTTATTTGCGGGCATCGACAATGAGTCTTTTTACTTTGTGCACTCCTATGCAGCAAAAGAACCATGTGGGCAGATGCAGAGCTGGACGAACTATGGAGAGCGATTTCTCTCGGCGCTCGAAGATGGCTACATAAGCGCAACACAGTTTCATCCAGAAAAATCAGGTGCTGCTGGTCTGGCACTTATAAAAAATTGGAGCCATTCGCTATGAATAAATTAGAACTTCTTCCTGCTGTTGACGTTAAAGATGGGCGAGCGGTCCGATTAGTTCAGGGTGAACTCAACCGAGAGAGCATTTACGGTGATCCACTTGAAGTTGCATTGGAGTTTCAAAAGGCAGGTGCAGAGTGGATTCATCTCGTCGATCTAGATGCTGCCTTTGGTCGCGGAGATAATGCAGAGTTATTGGCTCGAGTGGTAGGGGCTCTGGATATTAAAGTTGAACTTTCTGGTGGTATTAGAGATGACGAGTCCCTCATGCGAGCTATTGCAACAGGATGCAAGCGCATCAATCTTGGAACCGCGGCGCTTGAAAATCCAGAGTGGACCGCAAAGGTGATAGCTGCACATGGCGAACTAATTGCAGTTGGTTTAGATGTTCGAGGTCATACATTGGCAGCACGAGGTTGGACTAGCGAGGGTGGAGATTTATTTGAAACTCTAGATCGCCTAGATCGCGATGGATGTGCACGCTATGTAGTTACAGATGTCGCCAAAGATGGAACTCTTACTGGTCCAAACCTTGAACTTTTGAAATCCGTTTGTGCTGCAACTTCACGACCAGTAGTTGCAAGCGGGGGAATCTCATCGTTGAGCGATATCTCAGATTTAGCAACATTAACTGCTCTGGGTGTTGAAGGGGCGATAGTTGGAAAGGCACTATACGCCGGAGCCTTTACATTGCAAGAGGCGTTGGAGATTACACGTCGATGACGCTATCGATTCGAATAATTGCCTGCCTCGACGTTACTGATGGTCGCGTTGTCAAAGGAGTTAACTTTACAAATTTAGTTGACGCCGGAGACCCAGTTGAAATGGCAGCCCTTTATGGCTTAGAAGGTGCCGATGAACTGACGTTCCTAGATATTTCAGCTAGCAGTTCGGGGCGTGAAACTACCTTAGATATTGTGCGTCGCACCGCAGAGCAGGTATTTATCCCGCTGACTGTAGGGGGAGGAGTGCGCACTGTTGAAGATGTCGATCGACTTCTGCGAGCAGGTGCTGACAAGGTTTCAATAAATACATCCGCAATTGCTCGACCCGAACTTATTGCAGATATCGCCGATCGTTTTGGCTCGCAGGTGCTCGTTCTTTCAGTTGATGCCCGGAGAGCTCGGACCGACTCTGGTTTTGAGGTAACCACTCATGGCGGGCGTCAAGGAACAGATATGGATGCACTTGCCTGGATAGAGAAGGCCTGCGAACTTGGGGTAGGCGAGATTCTCTTGAACTCCATGGATGCCGATGGCACTCGAGCAGGCTATGACATTGGAATGATTTCTGCGGCACGCGCCGTCTCAAAGGTTCCCCTGATTGCAAGCGGAGGCGCGGGGAGTCTTGAAGATTTTGCGTCAGCACTCGATGCTGGCGCAGATGCGTTGCTGGCTGCAAGCGTCTTCCACTTTGGCATTCACCGCATTAAAGATGTCAAGAATTTCCTAAAATCCCATAACTATCCCATTCGCACCGTTGCAACTTTGTAAGGCAGAATTAACCTATGGCCGATCTTGATGCATCAATCCAATCACTACTTAAAGATCCGGCGAGTTTAATCCCTGCGATCGTCCAGGACTTCACAAGTAGAGAGGTTTTGATGCTGGCGTACATGAACGCGCAGGCATTGGAACTTACATTGTCTACGCGAAATGCAACTTTTTGGAGTCGCAGTCGAAGTGAACTGTGGGTCAAAGGTGCAACCTCTGGGCATTTTCAACACGTGCATTCAGTGACTCTTGACTGCGATGGCGATGCATTGCTCGTAATCGTTACACAAACCGGTGTTGCCTGTCATACGGGAGAGTCAACATGTTTTCATAAGCCGTTGGTAGTGAGCCCTGAATGAATCTTGAAGAGTTCCGCGAATATGCAAAATATTCAAATGTCATTCCAGTATCTCGTCGATTATTGGCCGATGGTGAAACACCAATTGGAATCTATAGAAAATTAGCTAAAAGTGCACCAAATACTTTTCTTTTAGAGTCAGCAGAGCATGGAGGTGCGTGGTCGCGTTACTCATTTATCGGCGTGCGTAGTGAAGCCACTTTAAGCGAACAAGATGGAGTTGCAATCTGGCAAGGAACTCCTCCTGCTGGGGCGCCTTCGGGAATTGATCCTCTCGATGCGCTTGGCTTATCGGTAGCACATCTAAAGTCCCCAAAGATTGATGGTCTACCACCACTTACTGGTGGACTGGTAGGTTTCATGGGTTATGACGTTGTGCGAAGATTAGAAAAACTTCCAGCGCTTGCAATAAAGGATTTGCCGCTTCCAGAGCTAAGTTTTATGTTAACGAGTGACTTGGCAGTACTTGATCACAGCGATGGAACCGTAACCCTGATTGCAAACGCCATCAATTGGGATGGTAGTGATGATCGCATCGATGAGGCGTTTGCGGCCTGCAATGAACGGCTAGATCGAATGCAGATGGATTTAATATCAGCATTACCTGGCGAAATTGCGCTTATCGATTCTCACTCATCGCCGACTTTTGAATCCAATATTTCACCGGATGAGTATTTGGCAAAGGTGGAGTTAGCAAAAGAAGAGATTATGGCAGGGGAGGCTTTCCAGATAGTTCTCTCGCAACGGTTCCATATGAAGTGCAGTGCAGATGCGCTGGATGTCTATCGTATGTTGAGATTAAATAATCCAAGCCCTTATATGTATCTATTTCGATTCACAGATGGAATCGATGTTGTTGGATCAAGCCCCGAGGCATTGGTAAAGGTCAATGGCCGCGATGTAATGATTCATCCCATTGCTGGAACCCGTAAACGATCTGACTCTCCAGAGGAAGACCATCGTCTCGGTGAGGAGCTACTGGCCGATCCTAAAGAGCGAGCAGAGCACCTCATGTTGGTCGACTTAGGCAGAAATGATTTAGGTCGTGTCTGCGCACCGGGCAGCGTGGACGTTATCGATTTCATGCACATAGAGCGCTATTCGCACGTGATGCATATTGTTTCAACAGTCACTGGAACCTTGGATAAAACTTCTACTGCAGTTGATGCGCTATTTTCAGTTTTCCCCGCTGGGACTTTATCTGGTGCACCAAAGCCACGCGCTATGGAGATTATTGAGAGCTTAGAGCCAACTCGCCGTGGACTCTATGGCGGAATCGTTGGCTATATAGATTTCACTGGAAACATTGATACGTGTATTGCAATCAGAACCGCACTCATTCACGACGGTGATGCCTATGTTCAGGCGGGGGCAGGTGTTGTCGCTGACTCGGTGCCCGAATCTGAAAATCAAGAGTGCTATAACAAAGCCGCAGCAGTGCTTACAGCGATAGATGCAGCAAATAGATTGAGAAAAAGTTAATGAAGCAAACATTATCTATCGCACTCAGTGTTGCCTTTGTTTATGCCCTGGTAATCTTAATTAACAAGAGGTTTAAGAAGCCTTCGCGATATGAGCGCTCCCCACGAACTCTCACGCCCTGGAACGCTTTGGATAATGGAATCGATCCAAGTGATGAGGATTTAACGTGAGCGTTCTTGATTCGATCATCGAAGGTGTTCGAGATGATTTAGCACAACGGCGCAGGTCGATGTCGGAACTTTACGAAGCTATGGAGCAAGCTGCAGATGTTCGGGATCCTCTGGCAACACTTCAAAAAAATGATATGTCAATTATTGCCGAGGTTAAACGCTCATCGCCTAGTAAAGGTTCTCTAGCGCAGATCAGTAATCCTGGCGCATTGGCGGAGCAGTATGCATTAGCAGGCGCAACGATGATTAGTGTTTTGACCGAAAGACGTCGTTTTGCGGGTTCGCTAGAAGATCTGGATGCAGTGCGTTCTCGCGTTGACACGCCACTTCTACGAAAAGATTTCATGATTGATGAATACCAGTTTTTTGAAGCCCGTGCTCACGGCGCCGATGTCGTCTTGTTAATTGTTGCAGCGCTTGGTCACAATCAACTGCGCGACTACCACCAATTAGCACTTGAGCTTGGCATGAGGGCAATAGTTGAGGTCCATACACACGATGAGCTTGAGCGCGCGCTAGATATTGCACCAGAGATTGTGGGAGTCAACTCACGCAATCTGAAAACTCTTGAGGTCGATACCAAAGCCTTTGCAGATTTGATTCCACGTCTGCCTTCATCAATTGTTCGTGTCGCAGAATCTGGAGTCTCATCTCGCGCCGATGTTGAGTTTGCCCAAAAGAGTGGTGCAAATGCGGTATTAGTTGGAGAGGCTCTAGTAAAGGCAGGAGACCCCGTAGCTGCCATGCGCGAACTTCTCGGCCTAGGTAGGCTTGCACAATGAGTGTTGAGATAAATGATCAGCCTGGCCACTTCGGTCAGTACGGTGGCCGTTTTGTGCCCGAAGCGTTAATTGGCGCGCTAAACGAGTTAGATGCCGCGCACAACTCTGCGCAGAAAGATCCACTCTTTTTATCTGAGCTGGCAGAGCTCCATCGCAGCTATACAGGTCGCCCGAGCATCATCACGCAGGTGCCACGTTTTGCAGAAAACGCTGGCGGAGCACGGATTATTTTAAAACGTGAAGATCTCAACCACACGGGAAGTCATAAAATAAATAATGTTTTAGGACAAGCGCTCTTGACCAAACGAATGGGAAAAAAACGCATCATCGCCGAAACCGGCGCAGGTCAGCATGGTGTTGCTGCAGCAACCGCAGCGGCACTTATGGGACTCGACTGTGTCGTGTATATGGGCGAGGAGGACACCCGTAGGCAATCATTAAACGTTGCCAGAATGAAACTTTTAGGTGCGCAAGTAATTCCAGTGAAATCTGGCTCACGTACATTAAAAGATGCCATCAACGAGGCGATGCGCGATTGGGTAACAAATGTTGCCGATACGCATTACTTACTTGGAACCGTTGCAGGTCCACACCCATTTCCAACTATGGTGCGAGATTTTCACAAAATAATCGG
>WLOR01000073.1 GCA_009699165.1 Actinomycetota bacterium
ACTAGTAGCGGGAGCGGGACTTGAACCCACGACACAGCGATTATGAGCCGCTTGCTCTACCAAGCTGAGCTACCCCGCCAGGGGTGTGCTTTGAAAAGATCTCCGTCTAGTGAAGGAGCTCTTTTCGAGCCCCCCACCGGAATCGGACCGGTGACCTTTTCCTTACCATGGAAACGCTCTACCAACTGAGCTAGGGGGGCGCTGATTGAAGGCTGAGCGTACAGGCAGTCACTCGCTTTCGAAAAATCCACCTCTTTACTCTGCTGGATTTAGCGTGATTTTGCCAGTGGTCTCACGGGCGAGCATTGCTTGGTGTGCTTCACGTGCCTGGCTCAATCCAAATGTTGCGCCAATAACTGGCTTGAGTTGGCCAGTTTTGACTAACTCAAAGAGTTCAGCGATGACATCATTCATGAGCTCTTTACTACCGAAGCAGTGTGAAAGCCAGAAACCAGTAATCGTCTTTGAACCGCCCATCAAAGATCCCGGGTGAATCATTGTTGGTGCAGTGCGCGATGCCATTCCAAAAGTAATCAAACGACCAAACGGTGCGAGTGCCTCAAGGCTTACATCAAATGTTTTTCCGCCAACCATCTCTAACACTAAATCGACTGGCTTGCCATCATTAGCTTCGAGAATTGCAGCAAGAAGTCTGTCTTGATCTGCATCAATAACAACATCGGCTCCTAATGATTTTGCCAAAGCACGTTTATCTTCAGTTGATGCAACGGCAATAACTTTAGCGCCCCACAACTTTGCTAATTGAATTGCAATTGTTCCTACGCCACCAGCTGCTGCGTGAATGACAACAGTTTCACCTGGTTTCACATGACCAACTGTTTTTAAAATATGCCAAGCCGTTGAACCTTGAACCAACATGCACAGTGCCTGAGCATCGCTGACAGCATCAGGAATATCAATCATTGCTGCTGAATATGCAAGTGTCTTCTGCGCATATCCGCCACTTGCAACTGGAGTTAAGACTCGGCGGCCGTCTGAAGTTTTTCCTACAACTTCGATTCCTGGCACTAGTGGAAGTTTCTGTGGCGACAGGTAAGAGTTTTCCGTCTGGTGAGTATCGGCGTAGTTAATTCCGATTGCTGTAACTTCAATTAACTCAAGTCCTTGGGTTGCAACTGGATCCGCAAGATCAACTAGGTGCATGGAATCGGGACCACCGAATGCGGTGATCTGAATTGCTTTCATTTTTTATCCTTTAGTAGAGCCGAGTGTGAGGCCTGAGACAAACTGCTTACGTAAAATAAAGAACACGATTAGCGTTGGAAGTGCTGCAATAACAGCCCCTGCCGCAAGCAAGTTGTAATCAGTAACAAATTCACCCTGAAGTCGGCCTAAAGCCGAGGTAATTGGCCGTTTTGAATCCGTCGACATCAACACTAAAGCCCAGAAGAAATCGTTATAGATCCACGTCGTCATCAAGACGCCAAGTGATGCTAAAGCTGGGCGCAATAGTGGCAACATAACCTTGGTGTAATGAGTAAAGACTGTTGCTCCATCGACCATTGCAGATTCGCTTATCTCTTTTGGAATCGTCTTCATATAACTAGATAAGACGAAAGTGGCAAAGCCCATCTGAAAAGCAACGTGGATTAGTACAACTCCCCACGGTGAATCATAGAGAAGCCTTGGGATGCCAACGGCTTTTCCTAAAGTTATGTACATCTTGAAAACTGGAATAAACACTAACTGCGCAGGAAGCAAGTTACCTGCAGTGAAAAGAAGTAGAAGTGAGACATTCCATCTAAATGAGTATCGGCTGACAACGAATGCAATCAGTGAGCCAAAGAATAAAGTTAAGAAAACAGCTGGAGCTGTGATTGCAAAGGTGTTCCAGAAATATAAAGGAAGGTCCATGCGAGAAATTGCATCGGCATAATTTTGCAGGTTGAGTGTTTTAGGTAGTGAAAAAACACCATTGGCACGTACATCTTTATATGGGCGAAGTGAAGTCCATATCGTCCAAATAATTGGAAATATCCAAGCAATTGCAAAGACTCCGATAAAGGCCGAGATAAATCGATCCTTGATCTTTTGCTTATTTCTGTACTTTGTGGCGGCCGCCTGGAGTGTCACATCAACGCTCATTGGACATCACTCTTAAAAGTTGTACGTAGGTAAGCGATAATTGGCCCGATAGAAAGCGCAAAGAGAATTACGGCATAAGCCGCACCCTTCATCGATGCACCTTCGCCTGCGATGTTTTGGAAGACTAGGGTTCCTAGGATTGGGAATCCTGCTGATGAGCCATAAATAATGTAGACAATATCGAATGCGCGCAGGGACTCGATAATGGTTATGACGATGACGATGACGTTAACTGGCTTCATCGCTGGGAAAATCACCTTTTTAAAGGTCTGCCACTCAGTAGCGCCATCTAGTGAAGCCGCTTCGCGTAGTGCCATATCTACAGATTTCAGGCCAGCTAAATACAACAGCATGATGTAGCCAATGTGTCGCCAAGAAGCGATAGTTAAAATTACGTAGATATTTATATTGTAATTTCCAAAGAAGGAGATTGCATTATCAATATCACGCCCCATGAGGCCGTTAACAAAGCCATCTGGTCGCAGTAAGAAGTTCCAGATGATTCCGGTGACCGCTAGCGAAAGAACTACAGGTAAGTAATAAGCAGTTTCATAAAATTTGTGCCCGCGAATCTGGCGATCAATTTGATAGGCCAACAAAATCCCAAGTGGTGTAGCGATTCCGGCAAACCATGCGAGCCAGATTACGTTGTTGTGAATTGCTTCCCAAAAGGCTGGGGTATCAAAGAAGATATTTTTATAGTTTGCAAGCCCAGCAAATTTAATGCGCGAGATTGAGATTCCAGACCAATATGTGAAAGAGAGAATAATTGTAAGAATCGCTGGTACCCAGACAAGTAATAAGTGAAAAAATAAAGGTACTCCGACGAAAGCACTTAAAGTTGTTCTGTCTGCCCGAGAAAAAGCTCGACGGCGATGGGGCTTGTTAGCGCCGATCGCCGTCGAGTTCATCTGTTAAACCTATCTCTTAGTTAGTAATTTTTGCGAATCGAAATAAAAATTACGAACTATGCAAGAGGAGGTAGTGCATCCCATTGTGCTTGTAGGCTGTCAACAATCTTATTGACATCCTTAGGATTCTTAAACCATGACTGAATTGCAGGTCCAACAACTGGGCCAGCAAAGTCAGGGCGTGTATCGCGGTCAAGGAACTGAGTGATGTACTTAGCCTCATCCATAACTGCTAACTGCTCCTTTTGGAATGCATCATAAGTCGATGTGTCTTGTCCCTTGTTTGCAGATGTCATTGGAATTAATGCGCCATTTGCATCTTTGGCTGCAAGAGTTGCGTTAACACCTTCCATGTCACCAGCAAACTTCAAGAAGTCTGCTCCGCCATCATTGTTAGTTCCGTTAGCAGCAACACACCATCCATCGATTGGTGCATCGACAGTGTCGCGACCGTGCTCTGGATTGATTTCTGGGAATGGAATGATTGAAAGATCATCGTAGTCAGCCTGTGACTGCTCTTTGAAGTTTCCGCCGAACCATGAACCCATAAGCATTGATCCAGCCTTCTTCTGAAGAAGGAGCTGCATAGCGCCATCCCACTCGAGATCTAGAACGTTTGGATTCATGTAAGGAATCAACTGTGCCCAGTGTGTAAATACATCGAGAACCTTTGCATCGGTCCACTTTTCGCGGCCGGCCAAAAGATCTACGTGGAACTGGTATCCATTGATACGAGCATTCAGAATGTCGAATGTACCCATTGCTTCCCAGCCGCCTTTATCGCCAGCTGCAAATCCAACAAGACCCTTCTTCTTCATGCCATCTAGCATCTTGAGGAACTCATCCCAGTTTGTCACTGTGTCGGCGCTTAGTCCGAGATCTTTAAACATTGACTTACGGAAATGCATACCCCATGGGTACCAAGACTTTGGAACGAAGTACTGCTTGCCATCTAAACCAGTTGATGCGATCTTGTAGCTTTCTGCATACTGATCTCCGATTGTGTCCCACACGCTTGTGAGATCTGCAAGAAGTCCCTGCTCTGCAAAGAACTGCATGCGATATCCAGCCATCCACTCAAAAGTATCGTCAGGTGTTCCCTGTAGATACTGTGAGAGGTTATTCTGGAATGCATTTGACTCTGTAGCGTTGTACTTAACTTCATTCTTTGTCTTTGCTGTGTACGCAGCAATCAAAGCTTTATTTTGTGCTGTTGGGCCAGCATCAACGGAGCGTGCACCGTATGCAAGTGGACCTGTTGATTTAGATCCGCAACCTGCAAGGAGTGATCCTCCAGCTGCTAGTCCAAGACCGCCGACTGCAGCACCTTTAAGTACTGTACGGCGGGAAATGCCATGTGTTGCATCTGACATTAAAGTTCCTATTCTCTAGAGATGAGACTTTCGAAAGGTCATCGGGCATTGAAGGGGACAAGACCTGGTAACCCCATTAAATCTAGGGGGGATAGTTACCGGAGGGTAGGGGTTTCTAGATAACGAATTGGTTACTTTTGCGCCTGTATTTTGCAGAAAAGCGTCAGCCCTTAAGCAAGTCCCACCAGATGGTCCCTAATTCGCGTTTTTCTGGCTGGGGATTAGCAAGTAGATACTCCTGAACTTCATTACGTCGTGATGGTGGTAAGCACAGCCTGATGCGAGTGAATTCAATGGCCTGTTCGAAATCAAGATCTGCACGCGTCTCGCCGCTCCACATCTCTAAGTGAGCTGCAATTCCCATCTGTTGTAAGACATTTAACAGATCTTTGGGTGTGGGTTTAATCGGCCGCTCCAAATTCCAAAAATATTTCCACGCACTTGTTAGGTTCGCGAGTGGATGGTGTTGAGGCATTTCAATCACCACTCTCTTATTTGCATGTGCATTCAATGCTTCAAGAAAGGGAACGATGTCTTGAACGTTGTAAACAACATGATGAGAAACAACAACATCGGCTTTTTCAACTTTTGCAGAAACTGCTGGCCAGAATCCTAAATGAACTTTAGATTCGATTCCGCGGGTCCTTGCATTTTCTGAAAACATTTTAAGCATCACACTTTGGTGGTCGACGCCAATAACTTTTCCAGCTTTTTTCCCCATTGCAAAAGCTGCAATTCCTCCGCCACATCCGATATCAAGTATTGAACCATTATCTGGCAGTGCCTCGAAAGCCTTTTCATGCGAAGGCGACATTTCTATTAATTGTGGAACTTGAAATATAACAGGTGGGTGTATCCAAGGGTTTTCTGGAGCTTGATCTAAAATCTCTTGTGGTATCGCCCATAACGCTAATTTTTCACCCCATAATTGCGAAGCAATCATTTCCCTTCCCCTTGTGCGCTCTCGGCGATTTGTTTACGCACATCGTCCATATCAAGCTCTGCGACTTTACCGATGATTTCTTCTAATGCAGAAGCTGGAACTGCCCCTGGCTGACTAAATAACAAAATACTGTCGCGAAAAATCATCAAAGTCGGAATTGAAGAAATTCCTGCGGCCGCAGAGAGCGATTGCTCGGCCTCGGTATCTACTTTCGCAAAAGTTAAATCAGGATATTTCTCAGACATTGCCTCATACACCGGGGCAAAAGATCTGCATGGCCCGCACCAAGCGGCCCAAAAATCGACAAGAACTGTACCTTCTTGGGTAATCAACTCTTCAAACTGGGTCTCGTTTATATCCACCGTGGCCATTTATTTCTCCGTTCTTTTCCCAAATAATCCTAGAGTCTTTGATTGATAAATTATTGCTTCCGGATGGCGGATCAACAGCAGATCATCCTCATACCGTGCTTTCGTAGTCATATTAATAAGCAAAAATACCCAAATAACAACCGAGGCGATATTTAAGTTATTGAGTAAAAATCCTGTGCCAATAAACAAAACTCCTAAATACATAGGGTGCCTAAACCATTTGTAGATGCCTTTAACGATTAAAGCGGCACCGGGTTTTGGAATTGGAGAGATTCGTAAAGATGGTTTCAAGGCAACATATGCCGCAATAAAAATGGCAATTGCGGCGAAGGTTAATAATCCAGAAATGCTACGTAGATAACTAGCATCACTTAGTAGAGCACCAGCAGGTTTTAGGAAAAGGAGTCCCAAAAGCCCGAACTGGAGCCCAACCAAGATTCTTGCTTTTAAAATTATTTCTTCCCAAAGAGTTTACTGAACATGCCCGGCTCTTTAGGATCATTTTGATGGCCTTGGCATCGATCCTTCTTTGCAACGCCTTTGAGGGCAATCTCAATGTGATTGCCACAGCCTGACCATGTTGGCTTACCGCATTTACGGCATGTAGTTCTACTGCACATTTTCTATTCCTACTCTTATAGTTAGCTTGGGATTAAAGTTCTATTTGCAGCTGGTGAATTAATCCATGTGAGATACCCACCATCTAGATTTACTGGATTAAAACCAAGCTCTTTTAGAAGCATTGCCGCGGTATGTCCTCGTTGCCCCACTTGGCAATTCACCAACAAATTTTTGTTTGTGATTTCAGATTGGCGCTCCCGGATTTCATCCACTGGGATATTGATGGCTCCAGGAATCATGCCGCGCCCACATTCACTGATGCTTCGTACATCAATAAGGGTGTAACCGTTGTCAACGTACTCATCGATCTGATCCCACTGGGCAACCTTTGTTAAACCAGAGACGATGTTCTCGGCAACGTAACCCAACATATTTACTGGATCTTTAGCTGAGCTGAATGGTGGCGCATAAGCAAGCTCTAAATCTGCAAGCTCTGGTGCAGTAATGCCACCGCGAATTGCAGTTGCAATTACATCTATGCGCTTGTCTACGCCCTCGGTTCCGACACCTTGTGCGCC
>WLOR01000074.1 GCA_009699165.1 Actinomycetota bacterium
GCAACGGATGATGAGCGATTTATTGTTGAGATAAATTCAGGAGTCTATGCATTTGATGGAGCTAAGTTAGTGAGTGCAATCGGCCAACTGAATAATTCAAACTCCCAAGGTGAGCTCTACTTAACCGATGTCATTGGAATTTTAAAAGCTGCAGGTGAATCAATCGCAGCGATTATGCTCGAAGACTTTATTGAGATTTTAGGCGTTAACGATCGCGTTCAATTAGCCGAAAGCGCCGCATTGTTACGAGATCGCATCAACGATCAATGGATGCGTGACGGTGTCACAATAATTGACCCAACAACTACATGGATTGATGCAACAGCGGTGCTTTCACATGATGTTACGGTCCATCCAGGCAGCGCAATTTACGGCAGTACAACCATCGCAACAGGGGCAGTTATTGGACCTCGCACAACTTTGACAAACTGCATCGTTAAAGAGGGGGCATCGGTTCTTGAATCTATCGCCACCGATACAGTCATTGGTGAATCGGCAACCGTTGGCCCATTTACATATCTGCGTAGCGGCACCGTCTTGGGCGATAGCACTAAGGCCGGTGCTTTTGTTGAGATGAAAAATGCAACAGTTGGTGCTGGCTCAAAAGTTCCGCACCTTTCATATGTTGGAGATGCAACTATTGGCGAAGGCAGCAATATCGGTGCGGCCACGATTTTTGTGAACTACGACGGAGTTGATAAGCATCACACAACCGTTGGCGACCATGTCCGAATCGGCAGCGACACCATGCTGGTAGCTCCCGTTTCAATCGGAGATGGGGCTTACACGGCAGCGGGATCTGTGATTACCGAAAATGTTCCTGCAGGCGCGATTGGTGTTGGCAGAGCAAAGCAGAGAAATGTAATAGGTTGGGTCCTGCGTAAGCGCGCGGGTAGTAAATCTGCGAAAGCAGCCGAAGCAAGTCAGATGAAAGGCTAAACATGGGCGAGATCCGGTTATCCTCTGAAAAGCGATTGCGTTTATTTACAGGTCGCGGATATCCCGAATTAGCCGATGATGTGGCATCAGAGCTTGGCATCGAACTAACTCCAACCTCAGCTTATGATTTTTCAAATGGCGAGATTTTCGTTCGCTTCGAAGAATCAGTGCGCGGCTGCGACGCATTTGTTTTACAAAGCCACTCTGCGCCAGTTAATAAGCAGATCATGGAGCAGCTCATCATGGTCGATGCACTAAAGCGCGCATCTGCAAAGCGAATAACAGTTGTTACTCCTTTTTATGGATATGCACGTCAAGATAAAAAACATCGCGGCCGTGAACCTATCTCTGCACGTTTAATGGCAGATCTTTTCAAGACTGCCGGCGCTGATCGCCTGATGGTTGTAGATCTTCACGCATCGCAGATTCAAGGTTTCTTTGATGGTCCAGTTGATCATCTTTTTGCACTGCCGATGCTTGCAAACTATGTGGGCAGCAAAGTAGATAGAGCGCATTTAACAATCGTTTCCCCGGACTCTGGCCGTGTACGTGTTGCTGAGCGTTGGTCAGATCTTCTCGGTGGATGCCCAATTGCATTTATTCACAAGACTCGCGATCCACGCAAACCCAACGAAGCCGTTGTTGGACGCGTCGTGGGCGATGTCCAAGGTCAGACATGTGTGGTTATTGATGACATGATCGATACCGCTGGCACAATCACAAAGGCTGTAGATGCCCTTTTCGAAGCTGGCGCAAAAGATGTCATCATCGCCGCAACGCATGGAGTATTTTCTGGTCCAGCTGTTGAGCGTTTGCGCGCATGCAAAGCCTCTGAAGTTGTGATTACAAATACGCTCCCTATTTCAGATGATCAAAAATTCGAAGGTCTCACAGTTCTATCAATTGCACCGCTTATTGCCCGTGCAATTCGTGAAGTCTTTGAAGATGGCTCTGTTACGAGCCTTTTTGACGGGCATTCTTAAGCGCAATTTGCTTAATCTCTTGCTCGCAGGCTAACCTTTGCACTGTTCCGGCGAGGGTATGAATTTACTTCCGTAATCGACGGTGTGGGTTATTTCTCCTGCTGGAACTTTGTGCACATTCTGAAGTTCTTAGAAGATTATAAAAGGGGAAAGAAAAATGGCAGAGATCACTATCAACGGCGTACTTCGTACCGAATTTGGTAAAGGCGCTTCACGTCGTGCACGTCGCGATGGATTAGTTCCTGCCGTTATCTACGGACATGGTGAGAAGCCACAGCACATCACACTGCCAGCACGCGAACTTGGCGTTGCTCTGAAGCAGTCAAACGTTTTGCTTGACATCGTGATCAATGGAAAGACTGAGCTCACACTTCCAAAGGCGATTGTTCGCCACCCACTCAAGCAGATCCTTGAGCACATTGACTTAGTTCTTGTTCGCCGTGGAGAAAAAGTCGTTGTATCTGTTCCAATCCACGCAGTGGGCGAGCATGATCGCGATGGAATTCTTGAGCACGTTAACAACACAATCGACGTACGCGTTGAGGCAACAGCTATCCCTAACTTCATCGAACTCAACATCACTGGTCTTGCAGCGGGTACATCTTTGTACGCCGGCGATGTAGTACTTCCAGCAGGCGTTGAACTCGATTCAGATCCAAAGATGATTGTGGTTCACCTATCAGAGCGCGCAACAGCTTCTGAAGAGGCAGCACCTGCAGCAGCCGATGCAACAGCAGCGGCCGCACCAGCACCAGCTGCTGAATAGCGAGCAGCTCAACCCTTACGCTTAGCGTTATGACGTGGTTGGTAGTGGGGCTCGGAAACCCGGGCGATCAATATGCTGCCACCCGTCACAACGTAGGGCAGATGGTGATAGACGAGCTTATTGGCCGTCACAGCATTAAATTATCCTCACATAAATCTCGTACTGAGATCGCAGCATACAAAATCGGTGTGGGTGAGAATGCTCATTCAATTATTCTTGCTAAGTCAAAGAGTTACATGAATGAAACCGGCGGACCGATAAAAGCGCTGGCAAATTTCTATTCAGTTGAAACAAAAAACATCATCGCCTTGCATGACGAACTCGATATTGGATTTGCAACTATTCGCAGCAAGTTAGGTGGCGGCGATAACGGTCATAACGGCCTTAAATCAATGACATCGGCCTTTGGCACCCCTGATTATTTTCGCATTCGTTTAGGTATCGGTCGACCTATGGGTCAACAAGATCCTGCAGACTTTGTGCTCAAAGCTTTTTCAAAGGTTGAACAAAAAGATTTGCCAGAGTTTATTGTTCGAGGCGCTGATGTCGTTGAGTCACTTATTACCCAAGGGTTAGAGCGCACTCAGACTGCATTTAACAGTTAATAATCAGCCAGTATTTCGCAAGCCCGCTGCAACACCGTTAATCGTAAGCAAAAGCGCACGTTGCAAAATCGGATCTGCAGCTCCTTCGGCCTCACGAACACGCTTGAGCAGGTTAATCTGCAACAAGTGAATCGGTGACAAGTACGCATCGCGCACCTGCAACGTACGAGCCAAGATTGCTTGATCTCCAAGCAAAGATTTCTTTTTAGTTAACAGCAAAATCTCTGCAACGGTTAAGTCGAACTCTGCCTGAATCGTATCTAAGAAGTGATGTAGATCTTGAGGTACCAACGCATTAACATATCGACGGGCAAGTGCAAGATCAGTCTTTGCTAAAGTCATCTCAACGTTGCTGATAAAGGTATTGAAAAAATGCCACTCACCAAGCATCGTAGAAAGTACATCTGATTTACCAGCCTCGCGCGCTGCCTTTAACCCCGAACCGACTCCATACCAACCTGGCACGATTTGGCGCGATTGTGTCCAACCAAATACCCAGGGAATCGCTCGAAGTGAATCAAGTCCACCATGTGCATCGGGACGGCGTGATGGACGCGAACCAAGGAAGAGATTTCCTAACTGTTCAACGGGAGTCGATGCATAAAAATATGCAGGCAGGTCTTTGTGATCGATTAAGTTGCGATAAGCGGTGAAAGAGTTATCGCTGACCAACTGCATGCACTCACTCCACATAGCTAGCGCTTGCGGACTCTGTCGTGGTCCGCGGTTAAGAACCGTAGCCTCTAGTGAGGCTGCAAGCGTGAGTTCAACATGTTCGCGTGCAAGCGATGGCAGTGCGTACTTATCGCTAATAACTTCGCCTTGTTCGGTCATCTTGATATGACCATCAACAGATCCCCACGGAAGTGCAATGAGCGCTTCATACGTTGGTCCACCACCACGACCAACAGAGCCGCCGCGACCATGGAACAAACGAAGTTTCACACCGTACTTCATGGCAACATCGCGTAGCGAGCGTTGGGCACGGTGGATTTCCCATTGGCTAGTTGCGATACCGGCATCTTTATTTGAATCCGAGTAGCCGAGCATGACTTCTTGTACATCACCACGAAGTGCAACTACCTGCCGATACGTTGGATTACACAGAAGTTTTTCTAGAATCTCTCCAGCAGCACGTAATTCAGCCACAGTTTCAAGAAGTGGCGCAAAACCAATGCGTGCATTTTTCTCTTTAACGCTGACAAGACCTGCCTGGCCTGCAACCACAACTGCAGCGATCAAATCATCTGCGCCTTTAGTCATTGAAACTATATATGTCTCAATCGCTTCAGATCCAAATCGTTCGATTAAGTCTGCAATTGCAATAAAGGTATCGAGAGTTTTCTTTGCCGCCAGATCTAGTGAAGAGACATCTAGTTGAGCACCGCTTTGTAAAAGTTCGGTCAATATCTCAAACTTTTCATCATGGGATTTCTCGAGATAGCCCGCTACAGAAAGAGTTTGATTGAGCAGGTGGTGGTGAGCATCTGAATGCTCGCGAATATCCATGGTGGCATGCGTAATTCCAAAGGCTGCGACAGTTCTGATAGTGCGCTCTAATAAGCCTGTAGCTATGAGTTCACCCTTGTGTTCAAAGAGTGAATCACGCATTAACGTCAGATCGGCCAATAGTTCAGAGGTATCTTGGTAGTCGCGATGCGGCACATGGGGTGCATCTTTTGCATGGCGATCACGGGTCAAAGCCAGACGATGCACGATGGCGGTGGCTTTAAGGCGATAAGGCTCCTCGGCATTAAGGCGTAAGAATCGCGCTTCAAACTCGGGGATGTTAGCTAAATCTTTTTCAACTGATGCGGTGAGCTCTGGGGTCGCACCAACGATTCGCGTAGATACTGAAAGCAGTTGGCGCAGCGCATCCATCGCGGCAATCGTTACGCGAATCGCATGCCCCACCTGTAAAACCATGGCATCAGTGGTTATCTGCGCAGTGACATTGGGATTTCCATCACGATCTCCACCTATCCAGCTACCGAAAGAAAGTGGACGTGCAGTGACAGGAAGATCAATTCCGATACGTTTGATTTCGCGCGCAAACTCATTGAGAACTTCTGGAACCGTTTGGCGAAATAAATCATCAAGGTAATACAAGGCATTCATAGCCTCATCGAGTGGCTCAGGGCGATCAAGTCGCAGCTCATCGGTCTGCCACAACAAATCAATCGTCTCTGCAAGGCGCTCACTCTGCGAAGGATCGCGGGGATTATCAAGAAGCTCTGCAACGCGACCCATTTTGTTAAGAACCGATCTGCGTGCAGCTTCGGTTGGGTGCGCAGTAAATACTGGACGGACCGACATCTCATTTATCCATGTAGAGATCTCTTCGCGAGTAAGTTCGTGGCCCGCAACCTGCGCGGCTAGCGCGGCTTCAATCTTGTCGACTGCACGCGCAATCCACGAACCACTATCGCGTCGTGAATCTGCAATAACTCTTGAACGGTGAACTTGTTCGGCAACGTTTGCAAGATGAAAGTAGGTACTAAAAGCGCGGACTAACTGCACAGAGTCTTCAATCGAAAGCGATGCTAAGAGTTCGACGCCATCACCTTCGCGGACGGCCTTTCGAACTTTTTCGACTAACTCAAGAAGTGCAGGTCCTTCTTGGCGCACAAGAGTTTGGCCTAATAGATCACCTAGTTGACGCACGTCAGTGCGCAGCTCGGCATCATCTGCTGCAACTGCATTGGGCTGTGTGCTCATTGGTGAATCCTCTCAGGTATGAGCCCTTGCTCAAAATAAAGTTAGACTTAACCCTTGCAAGCCCCCTCCCATTGGGAGTTAAGGCCAATAGACGTTTGGGGGTGTGAGATGCGTGGATTAATTACCGCCCTGCCAGATGTCACCGGCAAATCTCACATTGTGGCGCCATCGTCGATGTATCCCTTTTTATTAGCCGCTGCTGCTGTAGAAAATCCGTTGCTGATTATTACGAGCTCTAGCCGAAGCGCCGAAGATCTTGTTAACGAACTGCGCGAACTACATAGCAATGTCATGGAGTTTCCAGCGTGGGAGACCCTGCCACATGAGCGCTTAAGCCCACGCAGCGATACGGTTGCTCGGCGCATCGCAACGCTTTATTCATTGCAATCTGCGCAGAGCGCTAATCCAATAGTTGTTACACCTGTGCGCGGTGCAATTCATCGCATCATCGGTGATCTTGGTCAATCAAATCTCATGAAGTTAGAGATTGGTAAAGAGCAGTCACTTGATTTACTTGTGCGGCACTTATCTAGCCTTGCTTATGCCCGTACAGATTTAGTTGAGCGACGAGGTGAGTTTGCAGTTCGTGGCGGCATCATTGATCTCTTTTTGCCTTTAAGTGCGCATCCGATACGCATTGATTTTTTTGGTGATGAGATTGAAGATATTAGTTACTTTGAAGTCGCCGATCAACGCACCTTCGCACCAGTCATTGGAAGTATCGAGATTTTTCCTTGTCGTGAGTTTCTTATTACTCCAACGATTCGAGCACGGGCAAA
>WLOR01000075.1 GCA_009699165.1 Actinomycetota bacterium
ACTCCAGCCCGTTTGATGATAGTACTTATCACTGATGCCGGCGGTATCGAACAAAGAGTTGTAGAGCTAACACAAGATGTCTCTGAAAATTTCTTACATACTCTTCGCACTCAATTTAACTCGGCAATGATGGGTCATCGCCTACCTGAGGTAGCCGATCGAATAAGTGGAATCCTTGAAAGTTACTCGTTGCGAGAGCGTAAAGATGTAGCCATTGTTATGTCATCGGTGATTGAAATGGCGATGGATCGCCACGAAGAGAAAATTGTCTTAGCAGGAACTGCAAACTTGGCACGATTCCAAGAGGATTTTTCGACGACTATGCATCCAGTCCTTGAGGCACTAGAAGAGCAGGTTGTCCTACTCAAGCTTTTGGGCGATGCTAGTCAGAGCGTTAAAGTACGTATTGGTAATGAGCAGAGTGATAAAAATCTTCGAACCACTTCATTGATTGCTGTTGGATATGGCTCTGAGGATGTACCCCTAGGTGCTCTTGGAGTTATAGGACCTACCCGTATGGATTACGCAGGATCGATGGCAGCTGTATCTGCAGTTGCTCGTTATGTCGGACGATTTATAAATGAGGGCGTATAAGTGAGCGATCATTACCAAACATTAGGCGTCTCTCGAGATGCTTCGGCAGATGAGATTAAGCGCTCATATCGAAAGTTAGCTCGCGAACTCCATCCAGACGTGAATCCTGATCCAGAGGTTCAAGATAAGTTTAAAGAGATCACTGCAGCGTATGAAACATTGAGCGATCCTAAAAAACGTCAAAACTATGACATGGGTGGCAGTAATTTTGGCGGGGCAAATTTTGGCGGCGGCTTCAGCGACATCATGGATGCTTTTTTTGGTGGTGGAGGTTCGCGTGGTCCTCGCCCTCGTATGCGAGCTGGGCAGGACTCCTTAATTCGCATAGAGGTTGATTTGCATGAAGCATGCTTTGGAGTAGAGCGCGACATTAGTGTGGAGAGCGCAGTTGTTTGCCCTAAGTGCACGGGAAGCGGCTGCGTAGATGGAGGCCAACCAACCGTATGTACCGTCTGTAAGGGTCGCGGTGAAACCCAGCAAGTTGTTCGCTCTGTTATCGGTCAGGTTATGACATCTAGACCCTGCGGACCATGTTCTGGATACGGAAGCACTATTGCTAATCCTTGTCGCGAATGCGCCGGTGAAGGACGTGTTCGCGCGCGTCAAGATATTCATGTCAAGATCCCTGCTGGAGTGGAAACCGGAAATCGGATTCAATTGACAGGTCGGGGAGAGGTTGGCCATGGTGGCGGACCTGCCGGAGATGTATACGTAGAGATAGTTGAAGCCGAGCACGAATACTTAATCCGTGATCGCGATAATTTACATATGTCCCTAGCAGTCTCCATGACAGCTGCAGCCATAGGTACCAGCGTAAGTGTTGAAACATTAGATGGTCCCGCAGAGGTTGCGATTAAAGCTGGGACACAGAGCGGGGCTCAAGTCTCTATCAGAGGCAAGGGAATGACCAGATTACGCCACGGTGGACGTGGAGATTTAATCGTTCACATTGAAGTTGCAACTCCAACAAAGTTAAGCCGCGAAGAAGAGGAGCTTTTGAGGAAGTTCGCAGAGCTCCGTGGTGAGAAATCTGGAGATGCCCACGTTAAGGGCCATGATGGCGGGATTTTTTCTAAGATTAAAGGCGCGTTTACCAAGTAATGCTTACCTTATTTTTCGTTGAAGATTTACCAACGCAGATCGGCCAGATTTATGAGTTCGACAATGAGGATGCCCTTCATGGGCTCCGAGTTTTAAGAATGACTGCTGGTGAAAAATTCATGCTCTCTGATGGTTCTGGCACATGGAGTCAAGTGAGAGCTATTGCGATTAAGAAGAAATCAATAGAGGTAGAAGTATTAAGTAGTGGCTTTGAAGAATCGCTCCCAACAACAATAACCGTTGTTCAGGCATTACCTAAAAGTGATCGCGCAAAAGAGGCGATTGAACTCTTGACCGAAGCCGGCGTGGATCGAATCGTTCCATGGTCAGCTTCTAGAAGCATAGGAAAAGCATCGGATAAGTTTGCGATAACTGCGCGAGAGGCAAGCAAGCAGTCCCGCAGATTGAGGATTCCAGAAGTCACCGATATCGCTACCACTGAACAGATTTGTGAAGCGATAAAGTTGAGTGATTTAGCGGTTGTATTTCACGAGAGCGCCGAAATAAAACTAAGCGATAGTGTCTCATCGCATAATGTTGCACACCTATTAGTAATTATTGGACCAGAGGGTGGAATAACGCCGAATGAGTTAGAAGCCTTTGCACAGGCCGGTGCCAAAATTGCCTTGATGGGTAGACCGATTCTGCGCTCGGCACATGCTGGAATCGCTGCAGTCGCAGCAATATCTGCCTTACTGAAGGTATGGTAATTTTCGTGACTCAAGATCCAGAGTGTTTATTTTGTAAGATCATCTCCGGTGCCATACCGGTCGATTTTGTTTTTCAGAGTCAAAGCGTTGTGGCATTCAACGACATAAACCCACAAGCTCCGACGCATGTCTTAATTATTCCGACGATTCATGTTGAAAACATCGCTGACTTGGCACAAATATCACCTGAGGTCACCGCCGAACTCTTTACCATCGCTCGAGGTATTGCCGCCGAAAGAGGCTTAGTGGGCTATCGAAGCATTCTCAACACAGGTGCTGACGCAGGACAGAGCGTTTTTCACGCTCACCTTCATTTAATCGGCGGCCGTTCACTGGCATGGCCACCCGGTTAAAGATAGATTTAGCCACACATGGAGCGCACACTTATAACGGTCCCAATCGCCATTCCTATGGTTGCCCTAATTGGCCCTCACGATGAAAACTTACGTGCAGTGGAAGCTGCATTTCCATCGGTCAATATTACGGTACGGGGAAATGAAATTACCTTGCGAGGCCCGCACAGTGATTGCAGCAACTTAGAAAATCTCTTTGCGGAGTTGATGGTTGTTATCCGTTCAGGAAATAACTTAACTGTAGATGCAGTCAATAGATCAATAGCAATGCTAGATAACACACCCGTTGATCATCCCGCAGAGGTTTTATCTTTAAATATTCTAAGTAACCGCGGGCGGACTATTCGCCCAAAAACAGCCAATCAAAAGCGTTATGTCGATGCCATTGAAGACCACACAATCACATTTGGAATCGGCCCAGCAGGTACAGGTAAAACTTATTTAGCGATGGCCATGGCGATATCTGCACTACAAAACAAGAGCGTTAATCGAATTATTTTGACGCGCCCGGCTGTTGAGGCAGGAGAGCACTTAGGTTTTCTACCCGGAACTTTGAGCGAGAAGATTGATCCATATCTGCGCCCACTCTTTGATGCCTTACATGACATGATTGATATCGAAACAGTTCCACGACTTATGCAGTCAGGAGTCATCGAGGTTGCTCCGCTTGCCTATATGCGCGGGCGATCACTTAATGATGCTTTTATAATCTTGGATGAAGCGCAGAACACAACTCCAGAGCAGATGAAAATGTTTTTAACGAGACTAGGTTTTGGCTCGAAGATGGTAATAACAGGGGATGTAACGCAGATTGACCTACCCAATGGACAGCATTCGGGGTTACGAGTTGTCCGAGACATCTTGGGCGAGATTGATGACATCGCATTTTTAGAGTTAACTGCCGAAGATGTTGTTCGTCACCGATTAATTGGCGACATCGTTAAAGCCTACGATAGCTTTGATGAGCAGCGTCAATCACTGCGTCCGATTCGACAGTAAATGGCCATTGAAGTAACGAATTCATCGGGGCAGTTAGTGCCTAGTGATGAAATAACATCACTACTTACTTTTGCAATGATTGCGTTGGAGCTAAATCCGGAGTGCGATCTCAGTGTCGGTTTTATTGATGACGAGTACATGACCGAACTACATATCAAATGGATGGATGAGCCAGGAAGTACCGATGTGCTCTCTTTCCCTATGGATATGCCTGAAGAAATTGGAGAAGTCGTAACTCTTGGCGACATCATGATTAGTCCAGTTTTTGCTGCCACTCAAGCCAAAGCGGCAGGTCATTCAGTTGAGCATGAAATCTATATTCTTGCCACCCACGGGCTCTTACACATTATTGGCTATGACCATGCAGAGCCCGAAGAAGAACGTGTCATGTTTGCCCTGCAAGAAGATTTAGTAAAGAGATGGAAGCAACAACAATGAGTCCGATCGCAATCGTAAGCATTATTGTGCTTTTAGCCTTTGCAGGGTTTTTAGCGGCGAGTGAATCTGCCCTTACTTCGATATCCCGAATCGTGGTTGAAGAGTTAGAAGGAAGACGCGGGGGAGCACTGCTACGAAAGTACAGCGCGCAACCTGCACGTTATTTAAATGTCATTCTCCTTGTCCGCAAACTCTGCGAATTCACAGCCACCGTATTGCTTGCCTCAATCTTGTTGCGAAACTATCCATCGGCTCAGGCAATGGCGCTAACGGTACTGATTATGGTTGTTCTGTCCTATGTTGTTGTGGGAGTAGGCCCGCGAACACTTGGAAGACAGCAACCACATAAATACGCGCGCTCGGGAATCATCGTTGCTTATGGTTTAGCTTTCTTGCTCGGACCAGTTACCAAACTCCTGATAACTGTTGGAAATGCAATTACGCCAGGTAAAGGTTTTCGCTCAGGCCCATTTACTTCAGAGGCCGAACTCCGCGACCTGGTGGATCAAGCGCACGAACGAGGCCTCGTTGAGTCCGATGAGCACGAGATGATTCACTCAGTTTTCGAACTCGGAGATACTTTGGTGCGCGAATTAATGGTTCCGCGTACCGAGATGGTTTGGATTGAAAAGGACAAGACTCTTCGCCAAGGGCTCTCACTTGCCCTACGTTCTGGATTTTCAAGAATCCCCGTAGTCGGTACTGGGCCAGATAACATCATCGGCATTGTCTACGTAAAAGACTTAGCAAAAAGAGCGCTAGATCACCACGATGCCGAACAGAGTGAGAATATCGAGCAGCACATGCGCCCAGCGAACTTTGTTCCAGAGATCAAGATGGCCGATGAACTACTAAAAGAGATGCAGCGCGATCAGATTCACTTGGCTGTTGTAGTTGATGAATATGGTGGCACCGCCGGCATTATTACGATTGAAGATATTATTGAAGAGATTGTTGGTGAAATTGAAGATGAGTTCGATGATGGTGAAGATCACTTCACTTGGTTATCGGCAGATAAAGCACGTGCCAACGCATCACTTCATATTGAAGATTTAGCTGATGAGCTAAAGATTGAGATTAGTGAATCAGATTTTGAGGATGTTGACACTATTGGCGGTCTCATGGCACAAAAACTTGGCCGAGTTCCAATTGCTGGCAGCACAATCTCGCTCAATGGTTGGACTATTACATCGGAGCGTCCATTGGGCCGTCGCCGTCGAATAAGTAGCGTGCTTATTGAACGGCTCGAGACTGAGATTGAAGACCACGAGTAGGCGATAGAATCGCCCAATGCGTATCGTTCGTTTTTCACCTGGTCCAGATGCCGGCCTTGGCAGCGATCCATTATTTGGCCTCCTAGAGGATGATGGATTAATACATGTAATTACTGGCGATCCAATTTATTCAGGGATTCAAAAAACAGCTGCCACGATTGAATTAAGCAAGGTCCGCCTTTTGGCTCCGGTCATTCCTCGCTCAAAAGTTGTTTGCATCGGTAAAAACTATGCTGACCACGCAGCCGAAATGGGTGGAGTCGTTCCGCAAGAGCCAATTATTTTTCTCAAGCCAAATACATCTGTGATTGGTCCTAACGACACTATTGTCTGGCCCGAGATGTCAGAGCGCGTTGATCACGAGTCAGAGCTGGCAATCGTCATCGGCCGCCTGTGTAAAGATGTTCCTGTTGAGCGCGTAAATGATGTGATTTTTGGATACACCATCGCTAACGATGTCACCGCTCGCGATTTACAGAAGAAAGATGGCCAATGGACCCGGGCTAAGAGTTTCGACACCTTCTGTCCTATTGGCCCATGGATTGATACTGATTTTGTGCCCGGAACGCAGAAAATTTCGGCAACTGTAAATGGTGAAATTAAGCAGTCTGCTCAGATAAGCGACATGATTTTTAAAGTACCAGAGATCATAAACTTTGTTTCTCGAGTTATGACTTTACTACCAGGAGATATTATTTTAACGGGAACCCCTGCTGGCATTGGTCCAATGATTCCTGGCGGAACTACAACGATGTCCATCGAAGGCCTCGGAGAGTTAACAAACAAGGTGAGCAATAGATGAGCCGTCCAGTTAAAGTTCGTTTTGCACCTTCTCCAACCGGAGATCTACATGTTGGCAATATTCGCACCGCTCTCTTTGATTGGGCCTATGCCCGTCATACCGGTGGAAGCTTCCTCTTTCGCATCGAAGATACAGATACAACACGTGTGACCGATGAGTACATTAATGCCGCAATCGATACATTGAAATGGCTTGGCCTGGATTGGGACGAGGGTCCAGAAGTTGGTGGCGATAATGGCCCATACTTACAATCTCAGCGCTTAGATATTTATGCGAGCTGGGCAGCAAAGTTCATTGCGCAAAAAGATGCTTATCACTGCTACTGCTCACCAGAAGAGTTAGAGGCAGTTCGAGAAGCACAACGTGCCGCAAATGAAGCACCTGGATATAACGGACACTGCCGCGAACTCACATCTGAGCAGATTGCAGAGTATCAAGGACAGGGCCGTGCGGCCGTTGTCCGCATGCG
>WLOR01000076.1 GCA_009699165.1 Actinomycetota bacterium
ACACCATGCGTTGAAGGGTATGTAACCATAATTGCAGCAAGTCGCGATGCGTGCTCAGTAATTTTGGCCTTTAGATCATCAATACTTACATTTCCATGTTCATCACACTCAACGACGACTACTTTCATTCCAGCCATTACCGCGCTTGCGGCATTTGTGCCGTGAGCACTCGATGGAATTAAACAGATAGTGCGATCAAAGTCCGATCGAGAGTCGTGATAGTTTCGTATTGCAAGGAGTCCAGCAAACTCACCCTGACTTCCTGCATTCGGTTGCAGAGATACTGCATCGTAACCAGTGATAGCCAATAGCCACTGCGATAGCTGTGCAATTAACTCTCTCGAGCCAACACTTTGTGCTACTGGTGCAAATGGATGCAACGTTGAGAACTCTGGCCATGTAACTGCCTCCATCTCAGTCGTTGCATTTAACTTCATCGTGCAAGAACCAAGAGGAATCATCGTACGATCAAGAGCTAAATCACGATCAGAGAGCATCCGTAAATAGCGCAGCATCGCTGTTTCAGAGCGATACGTATTGAAAATTGGATGTCTTAAAAACGTAGACGTTCGTTGGAAATTCGAAGGAATAGTTTGATCTGATTTGCTTGCAGCTGCTCCCCCAAATATTTCTACTAGATCTGATAGCAATAACTCATCAGTTGATTCATCGAGTGAAATACCGACATGTGTTGCATCGATAACTCTAAGATTAATTCTCTTTGCCACGGCTTTTGCATGTATATCTTGTGCATCGATAACTTGCACAATTAAAGTATCAAAAAATGTCGAGTTTAAAACTTTATGACCAGCAGCGGTGATGGAATTAGCCAGTAATGAGCTCTGATGATTAATTCGCCGAGCTATCGTTGCAAGACCTTCGGGGCCATGCCACATTGCATAGAAAGCGCTCATCACGGCAAGGAGTACCTGAGCCGTACAGATATTGCTCGTCGCTTTATCACGGCGAATATGCTGCTCACGAGTTTGTAGGGCTAAACGAAACGCCGGATTGCCGTGGGAATCAACACTCTGCCCGATAAGTCGGCCAGGTAAAGAGCGTTCCAATCCATTTCTCACTGACATAAATCCTGCATGCGGACCACCAAATCCCATAGGCACGCCGAATCGTTGAGCCGAGCCAACAGCTATATCGGCGCCCCACTCCCCTGGTGGTTTCAATAATGTCAACGCTAGTAAATCAGTTGCCGCAATTAATAAAGCACCTTTGCCATGCGCCCAATCTGCAAGTGGTGCGTAATCTTTTATCTCTCCATGAGTGTCTGGATATTGAACAAGAACTCCAAATACTTCACTCACTGAAGGAATTTGATCCAAATCTATTACCTCAACTTTAATACCTTGAGGCTTCGCCCTTGTCTGTACAACTGCAATAGTCTGCGGATGCAGTTTGCCATCGATTAAGAAAACAGCTTTATCGCTACCTTTATACACTCGTCTAGCTAATGTCATAGCCTCTGCAGCTGCCGTTGCTTCATCGAGCATCGATGCATTTGCCAATGGGAGCGCGGTCAAATCGCACACTGCAGTTTGAAATGCGAAAAGTGCTTCAAGTCGGCCTTGAGAAATTTCGGGTTGATATGGAGTGTATGCGGTGTACCAAGCAGGATTCTCTAAAACATTTCTAACAACAACTGGTGGTGTGATCGTAGAATAATATCCAGTACCAATAACTGATCGAAATAGTTGGTTCTTATTTGCTAACTCACGAAGTGCGGCAATTGTGTCTACCTCGTTCAGTGGGGCTGGTAAATGTGTATCGAGTTTTTCAGACATTGCGATATTGGACGGCACAACATCAGCTAGAAAATCAGAGAGCGTTGAGTACCCAAGCTCGGCAAGCATCATCTGGGCTTGTGAATCAGATGGACCTATATGGCGGTGCGAAAAAGAGTCGTATTCAATCATGGTTAAAGACTAGAGCGAATTAAGCGCCTTTGCTCTTACGTCGAAGGCTCAGCTCGTCGTTACTTTGGCCACTTATAATTTCGCCATTCATCTCACCCTGCAGACTAAGTAGTGAACCTTCAACCTCGTGCCAGACCTTGCCAACGGCGATTCCAAATACGCCCTGGCCCCCAGCTAAAAGGTCGATGATTTCATCCGCGCTTGTGCATTCATAAATCGAGGCACCATCACTCATGAGCGTTATGCGCTCTAAATCGGTGACTCCTCGATTGCGAAGGTGATCAACGGCGGTGCGAATATTTTGAAGTGATACTCCGGCATCCAGCAGTCTCTTGACAATCTTTAATACAAGAATGTCACGAAACCCATAGAGACGCTGAGTTCCAGATCCACTTGCGGTTCTAATACTTGGCTCGACCAATGATGTACGTGCCCAATAATCTAATTGACGATAGGTAATTCCAGCGGCCGAACAAGCTGTAGCGCCGCGATAGCCAATCTCTAAATCGTGGGAAGTCACGTATTTCTCGATTCTCTTGGGGAGTGTCATAAATCTAAGGCAGAGGACTGCCTGATTCAATCACCGACACGGTCCAAACCTATACTAGAGATTGAGAGTTTTAAGCCTTACCCTGCAAAGTCTTCAGGGTTAATCTCATCCAAAAACGCCCTAAAACGCTCCACCTCTTGGTTCTGCAATCCACCTTCGACTGGAATCTCAATGCCAGCCTCCTCAAGGAGCTCTGCTGAGGCAAGAATATTGCTATGGGTACGAAGGGCAAGGGCGATGGCATCTGAGGGCCTAGCTGAGATCGTCTTTGTCGAAGATCCCCCATCGCGCAGAATCAGAGAGGCGTAAAAAACGCCCTCCCGAAGTTCGGTGATATGCACGGCAGTGAGCGTGGCATCTAAGGCCTCAACAATTTCGCGCATGAGATCGTGGGACAGCGGACGCGGCGGCTCTACTCCTTGCTGAGCAAAGGCGATTGCACTTGCCTCATTTGTTCCAACCCAGATCGGCAGAAACCTTGAGCCATCAATCTCTTTTAAGAGAATTATTGGTTGATTTGAAGGCATCTCAACTCGAACGCCGACAACCTCCATATTGATAAACATTAAACTGCCTCGACCACTACGAGCGAAGTCGATGAAGTCCGCTACGGACAAGTGCGGCGTGAAGACGAATCGATAGAGAGGCGATCTCTTTTTGAACCTCTTCGGCCCGGGCCTTGGACTCAGTAGATTTTTGCCGTGTCAGCGGTGTAATTACCTGTTCAATCAATCCAATTTCGCGATCAGCAGCAGATTTAAAGGATCGCAAGTGCCTAGATTCAATTCCAAAACTAGCCATCTCAGTTACAGCCTTAGCAACTGCTAGTGCATCGGCGTCATAGTGGCGACCACGAAGAGTGATTAATCCATAGCTCTCTATCTCCACTAGTTGATCATCGCTAATTCCCGAGTTCTTTAAGAGCTCTTCTCGAGATAGACGCATCTCGCCAGTCTCAGCAAATGCACTAGGCGCAATCTGACCATCGATAGTTGCAAGGGAGATCGCCGGATGAGCCACCCCTCCTACGGGTGCAGGCTGTAAACCTCTATCCATCGCATCGAGATTTTCTTTAATAACCTTTAACGGTAGATACTGGTCTCGCTGAGCAAGAAGTACATACCGAAGTCGCTCAAGATCAGTGCTCGTAAACTTGCGATAACCAGATGGAGTTCTTTGGGGCTCAATTAATCCTTCGGACTCTAAAAAACGAATCTTTGAAATCGTAATATCTGAAAAATCGCTTCTAAGTCTATTGAGCACCTCTCCGATGCTTAAATATGCGCGTGCTGGAACTCCCATTACTGCTCCCCTATTCCACTATCAACTCTAATTATTCGCATTTATTTGACGATCTCATCACTTTGTCCGCAGACAAAAAGCAGGTGAAACTTTCCAATTTGAATCGCATCTCCCGACTTTAAAAAAACCTCTTTGACTGAATCACCATTGATATAGGTTCCATTCAATGAACCACAGTCGCGGAGTAAAAACCCCGCGTCCTCTTTTTCGATGAGCGCGTGCGATCTGGAGACCGTAACGTCATCTAGAAATATCGAACTGGAGGAGCCACGACCTATGCTCGCACCATCGTGGGTTATGAGAAATCGAGAGCCTTTACTCTCTCCGCGATAGATAAGAACCATCGCTTTCTCGCCACCTGAGGATTGAATCTGCGCTACAACATCTCTCTCATCATGTGGTAACGATGCAACATAATCTGCTAAGAGGTCTATTGGGGAATGAATAGATTCTCTCTTTGAAAGATGCAGAGTGCTCGTGAGTTCATTTGTGGATTTCTCCATTATCAACTCCCTTCACTCTCAACCTAAGGCTGAGATTAAAGGGATAGTACGAGAAGGTCAAGCCGTAAGCTGCGCATACTCCTGAGAGCTCATCAAATTACTTGGTGCGGCGCTGACCTCGATTGTAACCAGCCAACCAGAAGAGTATGGATCTGAGTTAATTAACTCTGGATTCTGTGATAGTGCATCATTGATCGAGGTAACGACTCCACTGACAGGAGAGTAAATCTCTGAGACCGATTTCGTGGACTCCACTTCTCCACACACTGCGCCTTCAACCACGCTTTCGCCGATTTTAGGGAGTTGTACATAAACAATGTCGCCCAATGCGGCTTGTGCATAATCCGTGATTCCCATTGTATAAATACTTCCATCAACTGCGACCCACTCATGCTCTTTGGTGTACTGCAGATTTTCAGGAGTTGATGACATGGCCGCCTCTTATCTTTGCGATTGCTTCGATTGAATATGTTATACCCGTAGAAATGTAGAGGGCAACGCCCCAGATAGCAAAACTCCATCCAACTACAAAGGCTACAAAGCCAAGTTTATTCTCCACATGTGCAAGCAGTAAAAATGGGAATGCATACATGAGATTGAAAGTTGCAGCCTTTCCCAAATAAGTCACCTTTAAGACTCCATTTCCCGAGCCCTTGAGCACAATGGTCAATATTGCAAGTATTAAGTCACGCAGAATCAATACTGCAATCAACCAGACTGGGACAACATCCTGAAGGAAAAAAACAATCAGAATCGCCAGAATATAAAGTCTGTCTATTGCTGGATCGGCTAACTCCCCCAAACGTGAGGTCTGACCCCACGCTCTAGCGAGTTTTCCATCAAAATAGTCAGTAGCTCCGCCTACAGCCAGAACAGCAACGGCCCAACCATTGGAATGAAGGCTCAACGTTAAGTATATGAATAGAGGAATTCCGCAAAAACGTAGCAGAGTTAACGCATTGGGAATAGTCAAGATCTCTGTGCTCAACGCCTTAATCCCTCTCCTTTACGCGAATAGCAACTTGAACAGGTGTTCCTGGAAAACCGAACTCTTCCCGAAGCCGACGTTCGATAAAACGTCTATACGAGGCCTCAATCCATCCGCTTGAAAAGACAACAAACTTTGGCGGGGCGATACCTGCCTGTGTGGCGTAGTAAATCTTTGGTTGCTTTCCGCCTCTGACTGGAGGTGGGGTTGCACCGATCAACGCTCCAAGGAATGAGTTGAGCTTTGCAGTAGGTACGCGGCGCTCCCAACTATCGAGGGCAGTGCGGATTGCTGGGGCTAAACGATCTCTGTGCCAGCCGGTCTTTGCTGCAACGTTGACACGCTGGGCCCACTCGACTTGGTCTAAGTGCCGATCTATCTCGCGATCTAACTGATCGCGTCGATCTTCATCGACCAGATCCCATTTGTTCATAACAATTACCATCGCCTTGCCGGCCTCTTCAACCATCGTGATGACACGCAAATCTTGTTCGGTGATCGGCTCTGAAGCATCTAAAACAACGACAGCGACTTCACATCTCTCGAGGGCGCTCTGAGTTCGCAGCGATGCATAGTAATCAGTACCCGATGCTTGATTTGCGCGCTTCTTCAATCCAGCAGTGTCGATAAATCGCCAGGTCGACCCGCCGAACTCAATTAACTCATCAACGGGATCGCGAGTTGTTCCAGCTGCATCATCGACAATTGAGCGGTTCTCCCCCGCTAAAGCATTAAGAAGAGATGACTTACCTACGTTTGGTCGACCGATTAATGCAACTTTGCGATAACCATCTTGCGTCTGTGCACCGCCCACTTCAGGTAAATCTTTTACGATTCGATCTAGTAGATCTCCGCTTCCTCGACCGTGCAGGGCTGAGACGAATATTGGCTCACCAAGACCAAGACTCCACAACGAGTGAGCGTCAGACTCTTCGCGCTCTCCATCAACTTTATTTCCAATAAGAATCAGCGGCTTATTTGCTTTGCGTAATCTCTGAACAAGAATGTCATCTTCATCGAGTGCGCCGACTTGAGCATCGACAACAAAGGCCAAAACATCTGCCTCCATCATTGCAATCTCTGCGCCAGCGCTTACTTGAATTGAAATTCCGTCGGGCTTTGCTTCCCATCCACCTGTATCCATAACAATGAAACGGCGTCCGCCCCACTCGCACTCGTACTGAACTCGATCGCGAGTGACACCAGGAGTGTCTTCAACGATTGCCTCGCGACGGCCAATGAAGCGATTAATCAAGGTTGATTTACCTACGTTTGGTCGGCCTAAGATTGCGACTATAGGAAGCCCGAGCAATGAACGCTCGCGCAGTAACTCCCAAATTCGATCAACCGTCTCTTCTATATTTAAGTGTGTTGAATCAATTTCAACTGCATCGTTTGAGATAACTAAGGGCGAGATTTTG
>WLOR01000077.1 GCA_009699165.1 Actinomycetota bacterium
GGGCCACAACTAATGTGCCGGTCAGCGAAAGCCGCGTCTTGACCGGGTGCTTGGAGAGTTCGGCGCGGATTGCATCCATCGGCTGATTCAAATCAATGGCGACAACAGAGTCATCGAGATGTTCATCGGTTGTCTCTGGTAAATACTGCGCAGGATCACGCTCTAACTCTTCGAGGAAAATTCCATTCTTTGTAATCTTCGCCTTAGCCTGTCGATCGGCAGAGCATGAGACTGCGATGGCAATCGGCAGCGATGCACCGTGACGTGGCAGTCGGACCACACGAACATCGTGGCAGAAATATTTGCCGCCGAACTGTGCGCCGATTCCTAATGTACGTGTGAGCTCTAAAACCTGTTGCTCTAAATCAAGATCTCTAAAGCCATGTCCGGTTGCTGCATCACCACTAGTTGGTAGTGAGTCCAAATACTTCGTGCTGGCAAGCTTGGCGGTTTTGACGGTGTGCTCGGCACTTGTGCCGCCGATGACAATCGCTAAATGATATGGAGGACAGGCAGCTGTGCCAATAGAGCGGAGTTTTTCATCAAGCCAGGCCATAAAAGATGCTGGGTTTAAGATGGCCTTCGTCTCTTGATATAAAAATGACTTGTTAGCGCTTCCGCCACCTTTTGCGATGAATAAGAAGTTGTACTCATCAGGGTGATCGCTGTCTGCAAAAATCTCAATTTGAGCAGGCAGATTATTGCCCGTGTTCTTTTCCTCCCAGGTAGTGATGGGAGCCATCTGCGAATACCGAAGATTCAACTGTGTGTAGGCATCATAGATTCCTTGGGAAATCGCGACTTCATCTTTGCTCGTTGTTAAGACGAACTGACCTTTTTTCGCCATCACCAAAGCAGTTCCGGTGTCTTGGCACATCGGCAGGATTCCACCGGCAGAGATATTGGCGTTCTTTAGTAAGTCAGTTGCAACAAAGCGATCATTAGGCGATGCCTCGGGATCTTCAATGATATGAGCCAATTGTCGCAGATGAGCTGGGCGAAGATAGTGCGAAATATCGTGGATCGCTTCAGCGGTTAACTTGGCAAGGGCTGAGGGTTCGACCTGCAAGAAATCCTTATCGCCAAGTTTTATAACGCTCACGCCTTCGGTGCTAACTAGGCGATACGTAGTCTCATCTTTACCAAGGGGCAAAAGTTCAGAGTATGAAAAATTTGGCATATTTTTTACGGCTTTACCGCATCTAACTTTTTCTTAGCGCCATCTAGCCACTCTTGGCAGATTTTTGCTAACTCTTCGCCACGTTCCCACAACTTGAGAGACTCTTCTAATGTTGCACTTCCGGTTTCTAACGCAGCGACAACTTGTGCGAGCTCATCACGGGCCGCCTCGTATGAAATGACTTTATCTACCATGGGCTAAATCTACTCCTTTGCACTATTGGTGGTCACTGTGGCATTGGTCTCGCCCTTTGCAAGGCGAAGGCGAAGCACATCGCCTTGTTTTAGCGCACTGGCATCTCGTGCGATTTCACCAGTCGTTAACTGCACAACTGAATATCCACGATCTAGCGTGGCTTGGGGTGATAAGGCGCGCACGCGTGCCTTTATCTGCACGAGCTCTTCTTTAGCTAACTTCACATCACTACTAAAACTGCGGTGAGATCTATCGCGAAGGGCCGTGATAATTTCGGCGCGAGAAGTAATAATCACATGGGGATCTTTCATTACTGGGCGATCTTTAAAGTTAGTAATTCGCGCACTTTCTAGTTCGATAAGATTTACTAACCTTCGACGGGCACGATCTTGCAGACCGGCGATCATCTCAATCTCTTCAACGATATCTGGAACAACATGCTTTGCTGCATCAGTTGGAGTCGATGCGCGAAAATCTGCAACTAAATCAAGAAGCGGCGAATCCTTTTCATGGCCAATTGCACTGACAATAGGAGTCGCACATGATGCTGCAAGGCGCACGAGGCCTTCGTCGCTAAAGGGCAGAAGATCTTCAAAGGATCCACCACCGCGCGTGATGACGATGACATCGACATCTGGATCTGCCTCTAGCTCTCGTAGAGCAGCCGATACTTCAGAGACCGCTGCAGAACCCTGTACGGTGACTTCGCGGATTTCAAAAATCACACTCGGCCAACGGCGTTTAGCGTTTTCAACGACGTCTTTTTCAGCATCGGTATTGCGACCACAGATGAGTCCAACTTTTTTTGGCAAAAGCGGCAGATCAATCTTGCGATCGAAATCAAATAGCCCCTCGCTGGCTAATAAGTTCTTGAGGGCTTCAAGGCGTGCAAGTAGTTCACCAACGCCAACTTGTCGTATCTCTTTTGCAGAAAGTGTGAGTGAGCCATTTTTTGTGTACCACGTTGGCTTTGCATGAATAACGATGCGGGCATTGGCCGGAAGTGGCTTGGCTGCAGCAATGACTGATTTATGACACATGACAGATAAGGACATGTCATGGCTTGGATCACGTAATCGAATAAATGCCATAACGCCGCTGCGTTCATTGAGTTCGCTGATTTCACCTTCAATCCAGATAGGGCCAAGGCGCTCTACATACTCTTTAATCGCCTCAGAGACGGCCTTTACTGATGCAGGGCTCTGACTTGAAGTTTCGAACATGGGATGAGCCTAATAGACTGGCCCCATGGCTAAGAGAGTTCTCCTTGCTGCGCCCCGCGGATATTGCGCCGGCGTTGATCGCGCCGTTGTGACCGTCGAAAAGGCGCTCGCGCTTTACGGTGCACCTGTCTATGTCCGTAAGCAGATTGTCCATAACGTTCATGTAGTTGCAAGTCTTGAGGCAAAGGGTGCGATATTTGTCGATGAGACCGACCAAGTACCTGAGGGTAAGACGGTGGTCTTTTCTGCACATGGAGTCGCACCCAGCGTGCACGCCGAAGCTGCCTCAAGAAATCTCAAGACAATCGATGCTACGTGTCCCCTTGTTACTAAGGTCCACCACGAAGTTCGTCGCTTTGCCCAAGAGGATGCCGAGATTTTGCTGATCGGCCACCACGGACACGAAGAGGTAGAAGGCACTGCAGGAGAAGCTGTTGGCCAAGTTCGCGTCATCGATGGTCTAGAAGGCGCTCGTAATGTTGTGCCAACACCTGGGAAAAAACTCGTCTGGCTATCACAGACCACTTTAAGTGTTGATGAAACCTTATCGGCCGTTGCAATTTTAAAAGAGCGCTTTCCGGATATTCAAGATCCGCCGAGCGATGATATTTGTTATGCGACACAGAATCGCCAGGAGGCGATTAAAGCTATCTCTGCGCGGGCAGATCTAGTCATTGTCGTGGGCTCTCAAAACTCATCCAACTCTGTGCGCTTAGCCGAGGTCGCACTCGAGTACGGCGCAAAGGCATCACACTTAATTGATTACGCCGAAGAGATTCAAGAGCACTGGCTTATCGGCGTAGAGACCATTGGCTTAACAAGTGGTGCTTCGGTGCCAGAGATTTTAGTTGATGATGTTTTGGTGTGGTTGGCAGAGCGTGGCTTTGGCGATGTTGAGACGGTAACTGCGATGCAAGAGTCGCTACTCTTTTCGCTTCCTCCCGAACTTCGCAAAGATCTTAAAGCCGCTGGTAAAAACTAACTAACGGCGGGCTTTAGAGGGTCTATTTTTAGCTTTAGCGTTGAGCACAATGAACCAACCATAGATCGCACCGATAATCAAAAATGGTGCCTCACTTGCTAGCGAGGCAACGACATCAATACCAATGCGTGAAGGCCGAAGTCCATCGAGAAGAATCGTAAAAATCAGAGCACTTGCCGCAAAGGCTATAGGCGGCGTCACAACTGCAACATAGGACGTACCGGGGCGGCCAAAGCGAATCCCGCCAAAAAAACATGCAAGTATGACAACCCCAGTGATGATGCCAACTCCGCTACGCAGCGACATTTCGATAAAAGTGAAGAGCCCAATACATGCACTCTGAAGTATCACGACGCCCTGCTTCTTTAGGCCAGGACCAGTAATCGCCAACTTTTGTGTAGTGCTCATCTACTTTTCCTCACCGCTAATCTCTTCGGCATCGATAAAATCATCGTCGCTACCAAGCTCATCGCTTTTTAACTCACGAACCGAAGCCGGTGCCTCGGGATATTCAATTGCAAGTTTATCTTTATCTCCGCTAACTCCCAAGTTATGAATTCGACGTGCAGGGCTAAGAACGGTTTTTTCAGCGGTGGGCACTAAATCCTCATAAGCCTTAGCAGTCGAAGTTATCGCCTTACCAACTGCAACAATCTTGGTGTGCAGCAGCGTTATGTTCTTTAAAAATGCACTTGCTACCTTTTGAATCTCATCGGCGTTTTCAGCTAACTTATTACGTGAAAATATGTAACCAATCGTACGAAGCAGCGCCATCATCGATGTTGGAGTTGCAACGGTGACATTGACCTTAAAGGCCTTTTCTAAAAAGTTAGGATCGATTCGTAGCGCCTCAGACAGTAGCGTTTCAAAGGGAACAAAGAGCACCACAAAATCAGGGGAGCCGGCAGATTTGTGATAGCCCCGCTTTGAGAGCGCATCAACGTGCTTGAGCAAATCTTTCGTGTGCTGCTGCAGTAAATCATCACGGTTGTCCTGATTAACTGGATCAAAGGCTTCAATAAATCGATCAAAGGGAAATTTTGAGTCGATAAAAATTGAGCTACCACCTGGCATTCGAACAGTGATATCTGGAATACCCGATGAATCCGAATCGGTCGTGGATCGTTGGCTACTGTATTCGTGACCTTCGCGCAGACCAGCGTTTTGCAGTAAGAGCTCTAACTGCGCTTCACCGAATTTTCCACGGGTCTGTGTATTAGATAACGCACCTGCGATCTTCTTGGTCTCATCAAAGATCGATTCTGATGCACGGCGCATCTCATTGATCGTTGTCTCTAACTTAGCTTCGGCCTCGGTACGGATTCGATTGGCCTCATTGGACTGCGTTGAGAGTTTTAGTACCGTATCTTTCATCGCACTCAATTCGGCCGTTAACTTAACCGCGTTTTCGGTCTTGCCACGTTCATCGGCTAACTGAGTTTTGTAATCATCGAGCAAAGCTCGATCGGCAGTGGAGTCGCCAGATTTGCTGGCAGAAAACAGGTATCCAATAGCTGCCCCTGCGAGAAGGCCAATGAGAAGAGTCACTATGTATGTGGGCATGGGGCAATCGTGGCAGTCAACACCGACAATTCCGCGTAGGCTCTACCCCTTATGAGTCTCTCAATTGGAATCGTCGGCATGCCCAACGTGGGCAAATCCACCCTATTTAACGCCTTGACCAAGAACAACGTCCTGGCCGCGAACTACCCCTTTGCAACTATCGAACCCAACGTCGGGGTCGTCGGCGTGCCCGATACTCGATTAGCCGCATTAGCCGCAATCGTTGGATCACAAACACTCTTGCCGGCAGTTGTCTCATTCGTCGACATCGCTGGAATCGTAAAAGGTGCATCAGAGGGCGCCGGTCTTGGCAATAAGTTTTTGGCCAACATTCGTGAGACCGATGCAATCTGCCAAGTCATCCGCGTATTCAACGATGGCGATGTCATCCACGTCGAAGGTCGCGTCGACCCAGCCAGCGACATGGAAATCATTAATACCGAATTAGCGCTCGCCGATTTACAGACAATTGAAAAAGCGTTACCACGTCTTGAAAAAGAAGCCCGCGTAAACAAAGAGCGCCAAAGCGTTGTTGATGCAGCCAAAGAAGCAGAGGCAGTTCTTAACTCTGGTAAGCCACTGTCGAGTAGCAAAGTTGATTTAGCTGCGATTGCAGAACTGCAACTATTGACTGCAAAACCATTTCTCTATGTGTTCAATGTGGATGCCGCCGAACTAAGCGACTCGGTTCTGCGAACAAAGTTAGCGGCACTAGTTGCACCAGCCGAAGCGATTTTTCTAGATGCAAAGACCGAAGCCGAATTAGCCGAACTCAGCGATGAAGATGCGCTCGAACTTTTGCAATCAATCGGATTAGAAGAACCAGGCCTTGCAACGTTAGCCCACGTCGGTTTTCGTACCCTGGGTCTGCAGACATATTTAACTGCTGGACCAAAAGAAGTTCGCGCATGGACGATTCACAAAGGCGACACCGCACCCATGGCCGCTGGTGTTATTCATACTGATTTCCAAAAAGGCTTTATCAAAGCTGAAATCGTAAGCTTCGATGATTTAATCGCTGCGGGTTCGATGGCAGAAGCAAAAGCCAAAGGCAAAGTCCGCATGGAAGGCAAGGATTACGTCATGCATGATGGCGATGTCGTTGAGTTTAGGTTTAACGTTTAAATCAGTTTATAACTTGCCGAATTTGAATGACATTTCCTTCAGGATCAACTACATCGAGATACTCATAATCTCCATGCTTGAGAGAATCACTAGCAAATGTTGCAAATGAGTTTCTCGATCTCTGTAAGGCCTCATTAATACTCACAAGAGTGAAAATTGGCTTTATTGCAACCTGTTCCTGAACTTCTAACTGTTTGGTCAGTGGAACTTGCGCACGAAATTCTTCGGGAAGCTGATGCA
>WLOR01000078.1 GCA_009699165.1 Actinomycetota bacterium
ATGAAGGACTTCTTGAATCAGCTGCGATGCGGCCACAGACCACGATTTATGGTGAGGATGCTTATCCAACATTTGAGGAAAAAGTAGCCTCACTTATTCATTCTCTTGCTCGTAATCATGCATTGATAGATGGAAATAAGAGAATCGCCTGGTCTGCTGGCCGTATCTTCTGCCTTATGAATGGCCGAGATTTAAACATGACAATTGACGATGCCGAAAAAATGATTCTTGACATTGCAAAAGGTGTTATCGACGTTGCCGATATCGCCGTGCTGCTAAAGAGAAGTATTAAGTAAAAACTTAAACGTTCTGGTTAGCCTTCTTGGCGCGGGCAGTTGTGCGTGCGCGTTCGTTTCCATCAAGAACAACTTTACGGATACGAACAACAGCTGGCGTTACTTCAACGCACTCGTCTTCACGACAGAACTCAAGGGCACCTTCCATGTTGAGCTTCTTAGGCGGAATCAATCGCTCTGATTCATCGGTACCTGAAGCACGCATGTTAGTAAGTTTCTTTTCGCGGACACAGTTAACATCCATGTCATCGCTGCGAGAGTTTTCGCCAATAACCATTCCCTCGTAGACCTCATCACCTGGTTCAACGAAGATGCTTCCGCGATCTTGTGTTCCATACAATGCATACGAAGTAACCGTTCCCATACGGTCTGAAACAAGTGAGCCTGTTCCGCGAGTACGGATATCTCCGTGCCATGCTTCGTAACCATCAAATACGTGGTGTAGTAAACCGGTTCCGCGAGTTTCAGTTAAGAACTCTGTACGGAAACCAATAAGTCCACGTGAAGGAACACGGTAATCAAGACGAATCCAACCAGTGCCGTGGTTAACCATTTGTTCCATGCGACCCTTACGTAAGGCCATCAACTGCGTGAGCACACCGAGGTACTCCTCTGGTGCATCAATTGTTAAGCGCTCCATCGGCTCATGAACCTTGCCATCGATCTTCTTGATAACAACCTGAGGCTTACCAACAGTTAATTCAAATCCTTCGCGCTTCATGATTTCAACGAGCACAGCAAGCTGAAGCTCGCCACGACCCTGGACTTCCCAAGTATCTGGACGCTCAGTGGTTAACACACGCAATGAAACGTTACCAACGAGCTCGGCATCTAGACGGCCTTTAACTTGGCGTGCAGTAAGCAGTTTTCCGCTCTTGCCAGCCAAAGGAGAAGTATTAATACCAATAGTCATCGAAATCGATGGCTCATCCACGATGATTAAAGGCAACGCATGTGGATTTTCATTATCGGCCAATGTTTCGCCCAAAGTAATTGTTTCGATTCCGGCAACCGCGATGATGTCACCTGGGTGGGCTTCAAGCGTTGGTACGCGCTCTAGCGCTTCAGTAATCAAGAGCTCGGAAATCTTTACGCGCTCCATCGTGCCATCAGTCTTAATCCATGTGACGTTCTGACCCTTTTTAATAACACCTTCTCGCACGCGGCACAAAGCTAAACGGCCAAGAAATGGTGACGAATCAAGATTAGTAACGTGTGCTTGCAGCGGTGCACCTTCGTGATACTCAGGAGCTGGAATTGCAGAAAAGATTGTGTCGAACAAAACATCTAGGTTTTCTTCCTCTGGCATTCCACCATCTGCCGGACGCTTCAACGATGCACGGCCTGCTTTTGCAGATGCGTACACAACAGGAAATTCGATCTGTGATTCATTGGCATCTAGATCTAAAAATAGTTCGTACGTTTCATCGACAACTTCTGCGATTCGTGAATCCGCACGGTCTACTTTATTGATGAGCAAAATAACTGGAAGATTTTTCTCAAGTGCCTTACGCAAAACAAAGCGTGTTTGTGGCAATGGGCCTTCGGATGCATCAACCAACAAAATAACGCCATCGACCATTTCTAGTCCGCGCTCTACTTCGCCACCAAAATCAGCGTGGCCCGGGGTATCAATGATGTTAACAATTGTGTCCCCGCGCTTTACTGCGGTGTTCTTAGCAAGAATCGTGATTCCCTTTTCGCGCTCTAGATCCATTGAATCCATCATGCGATCTTGGCCTTCACCTTGCTTCTTATAAGCAGCGAAAGCACCTGACTGCCATAACATGGCATCGACGAGAGTAGTTTTACCGTGGTCAACGTGCGCGATGATTGCAACGTTACGAAGGTTCTCGCGCTTTTTAACTGGCAGGTCTTTGAGGTGTGCTTGAGTCTTGGCCACGAAAACTACTTTCCTTAGGAAGCCAGCCCGCTATCAGGCCTTGCCTCTATCCAACGATTTGGGAATTGCTGAGGCCAATCCATCGGCCGCACGGGGTAATCCTACCTTTGGCAGGGAATAAGGCGAAATCAAGCACCTTGCTGGAGTCTAATTGCAGTTGAATTGAGTCCTGCCAGAGATGGCGATAACCAAAAAACAGGTATGCATTCAAAAATCTGTTCCAAACGGGCTCAAGGCGCAGTTCATAATACAAAGATTATTTGGGAGAATAAGCACCGTAAATTCCAAGAACAGATAGAAGCGGATAGCAAATGCCAACTTTGAATAAATCAATCTTGCTTGTCGGGCACGCTTCAGGCAGATATATCTCTGGTGCCGAATTAAGCCTTATAGACAATTTAAAGTCTCTAGTTGCATTAGGCAGGCGAGTAGTTGTCATTATCCCAAATGAGGATAATCCAGATTACATTTCGAGAATCAGAGAATTCACCCAAGAAATCTATTTTGTACACATCCCTTGGAATATCGCGAACAACAAAGCCGACTCTGACATTATTGAAAGAATAGTTGAGATTGCAAATATAACAAATGCCGAAATGATTTTTTCCAACACAATTACCATGCGAGAGCCCTTGATAGCAGCTCGAAGAATGTCAATACCTTCGGTTTGCGTTGTGCGAGAAGTTCCAGCTCATGATAGCTCCCTTTCAATCATGCTCAAAAAAGACCTCAAACAAATAGTTTCAGAGATTCACACTATCTCTGACTTTATTATTGCAAATTCAATATACACTCTTAATGCCTTCCACTTAAATGGAAAATCGGCAATTGTCAGAAATACGTTCAATGAAGAGTTACTAAAAATGATAAGAGAGAATAATAAAACTTTCAATATTGGTTATGTAGGCAACTTAAATCGCGAAAAAGGGTTTGCAGACTTCATATCAATAGCAAGACATTTTGAAACACAAGAGAACCTGCGCTTCTTAGCTTTTGGAAATATGGAACCAGCATTCTTGTCCGAATATGGGGATGATTTTCCAAAAAACATTGAACTAAAAGGTTACGAATCTGATCAAGCTAAAATTTATCCAAACTTAGACCTTCTGCTTCAGCTTTCAATACTAAACGAGAGTTTTAGCCGCGTAACTTTGGAATCAATGGCATCAGCTGTCCCAGTCATTGCCTATAACGTTGGTGCGGTTGCCGAACTATTCAATAACGGTGTGACTGGGTACTTAGTAGTACCCGGAGATATCGATGAAATAACTCGGTTAATAAGTTTTCTATCACAGGATCCTGTTGGTGCAGGAAATATGGGGGACGCAGCCAGATCTTTCGCTCAGGGCAATTTCTCTCCAGAACTGCAAGTGCAAGATTTAAAACGCGTTTTAACTGCAGTAACAGTTAACCATGAAAATGCTCTCCACTTTTCCACCGACATTTCAATTCCAGTTTCTGAGATAAATCGATCACACTTCAAAGAACCGTTCCTTGTGGGAAATCGTGCAAGATTTGCAACCGCAACTGGAGTTAAATTCGTTTCAGATAATCAATTTGTCGTTGCTTCGCTTCTTGGTCAGCAGCTACATCTATATGAGTTCGATTCAAAAAATCGAACAGGTGCGTTAGTGAGCACTATTGATAGTCACAATGGAAATATTTTAGTCTCACTAGATACCATAGATTTTAATGGTAAAGATTTAATTATTGGTGCCGATTGTGAATTTAGTTCTATATCCACCTATCGAGTATCTAATAAGTCACTTGAATATCTGGAGACGATACCCGTGGGTGATTCACCAACGAATTTTATTCATGGTGCAATATTTGCAACATCTGATTCTAATGTCGTTGCCGCTTGTATTACGGCTGGCAACAAAGGTATCTCTTTTTATAACAGATTAACGAAGAAAATGATTGGCCATTTTTCCACGGGAGACTGGGGCGTTAAAGACATGGCAATGCTAGCTCTAGATTCTGATAGGTTCATTGCTGTTTGTACCAAAAGCAACGTAGGGCAGGATCTAAAAACTGAGCATGCAATTAATCTGTTAGTTGTGCAAACAAGTAAATGGTTGTTTAGATTCAAGAGATTTAAAGTTATTTCAGAGTTCCTTATTCCTGACGAATCTATAGAAACTATTCAAATACGTGGTGAATACATTTTTCTTGCCTGCCAGAGTGCGGATTCGATTACTGTAATGCGCCATGAAAATGGCAACCTATACAAAGTCGATGAACTACAGGGCTTCTCCTTCCCACATGGGGTGGACATTTCCCCAGATGGCAAATGGATGGCAGTTGCCAATTACGGGACTTCCTCGGTAAGGATCAGAGAGAACACTTTCCCGGTGTGAACTCAGAACAGCTCATGACTGCCCAATAGCCCGCTTTCTCAAGATGATTTGCCTTATGACTAACAAATCATTTAATCATCTCAAAACTATTCACATGCCATGGACTACCATGGCCCCATAATTTGATGACCAGTCACCCCCCCCAGCGTTGTCCAGTCATTTGGCTGAATGCATCTGAGGCCGAAGTGAGAGTGAGAAGTAATGAAAATTACAATCGACGCCGGGCGAGTGAATAAGCGAGAGCCTATCTACACAAATGCGATTGCGGAAGTGAAATATCTGGAAACGCACCAAGGTCATGCATTCCCAACACATCAGTTAGCCGAGATAGAAAGATTTCTGCCCCAGTCTGTAGCAAATTCAGTCGAAACTGGATGTGGTAAATCAACTGTCATGTTTTCCAATATATCCAAAAATCATCGAGTCTTTGCAATTGATGACAGGAATGGTGAAAGCTCATCGGTGAATTTTTTTATGAACCACCCTTTGACAAAAAAGAAGAATATCGACATTAATTATGGCCCAACCCAAAAAACACTTCCTAATTTCAATCATGGAGTTGAATACGATATTGCACTTATTGACGGCGCCCATGCCTATCCCTTCGCCGAAATCGATTATTTATCTATTTATCCTTGGCTAAAACTCGGCACTGGACTCCTCATTATTGACGATGTAACAATTCACACAGTTGCCAGGCTTGCAGATTTTCTCTTTGAAGATGAAATGTTTGAATTTATCGCATTGATAAATTGGACCGCAATTTTTCGTAGAACTAAATCCGCCACTTTTCCGATGGATGGTGATGGGTGGGATAAGCAGATGTACAACCGTAAAAGAAGGCACAATAACAACGACTTCTATATCGGAGGCAAAAAACTTGACTTCTTCACTTCACTGCGAATTGCAGGAATGAATCTTGATGAACTCGTACACACTCATATAGATCAAGCTTGGCTAAGAGACAAAAAGTAAATGGAAACAACATTTATCCTATTAAACGAACCACACATGAACACCGCCTGGGCGGTTTCAACGGTCGAGCAGATATCTTTTGAAGGCGACATCTACAGTGTTTTTCCTTACCTTGGCCAAAGGAAAATTAACAGTAGGCGAGTTCGTGATATCTCACTGCCAATTCATCGCCGTTTGAGCATGAAAACTTATCTCTCGAAGTTTCTGCAGATAGCTAGGTTGAAAAACTCCGCAATTAAAGCAGGTGAATCTGTGTGGCAATTTGGCGATTTGTCCTATATCCAAACGCGTATCAGTAAAATTGCCCAAGAATCTGATCACATTCGAATTGTTTCAGATTATTCATTGGACCATCCAAAGAGCCAAATAATCAATGAGTTCCTAAATTTACTTGATTACTTTTGTCAGCATAAGAAAATCATTCCGGTGACTATTTACTGCAAAAAAGACTGGTATTCGGAGTCTGAAGATTATGAAAAGTTTTGGATAGAAAATCGTTCCGTAGTTGGCCAAAGAAAGACAATTTTGGTGACACGTCCCAATTGGATTAACTGCGGCACTGACACGCACACTCGAAATTTACTGCAGCAATTCTCTAACCATGAAATGGCTTATGTGCAATTACTAATTTCTCCATCAACTTCTTCACATCAACACATTTCTCCTTATAAGCGGACGGAAAACTTTGCAAAATTAAATGATTTTGTTCATGTCTTAACCCGTATTCAACTCATCAAAATAGCTTTTACTCTATTTTTTAATAGTAAGGTTGAAAAATCAGTTGTATTGACACATGAGTTAATCTATTCAATGTCAACTCCAAAATACAGAATCAGGAAATTACTGAAACAATTTAGACCTGACTTCTTTTTTGTTACACATTATTTCAACATCAAAAGAGTACTCAAAATGAGAAATAGGTTTGGCCACAATACTGTAATGATTTGTGACACCCATGATATTCAATC
>WLOR01000079.1 GCA_009699165.1 Actinomycetota bacterium
ACTGCAGTTGGATGGATGCTTTGAATTCTAGCAATCGAGTTCTTTCTCCATGTTTGACAGTGCACATTTTTAAAGGCACCTTGGTCTGGACGGGGTGCATCTACTGAGGGACAGGCAGACTTGGTAAGTGATATCAATTTAAAACCTTGTTCTACGGCAAAGTGTTCAAGTGCCGGAAACCACTGGGCGGCGTGTGAATCACCGAAGAGAACAATAGTGCGTGATGAATTTTTTGCTCCATAAGTACAAAAACCAGACTTTGTTTCACCATAGTTAACGTGACAACCATCTGAATAGACGATCGGCTTCGAGACAACTTGTTTTAAATTGAAAGTAAAACCTGCATCTCCTTTTGTCGTGATAGTCGAGGTGGCACTGTGTGCAATTACTAGACCTACTATCAGAGATGCGATTGTTGTAGATATCGCTCCTATATAGATTTTGCGAGGGGCAATTGTTATGTGACGCAGTGGCTCTTCCAAGAATTTATTTGTCAAATGGGCGAGCACAATGGTCACAGCTATACATGCGACTCGTTCAATAAAATGCAACGGCCTACCAAGTGCACTGCTTGGTAATACAAGTGCGGGCCAGTGCCAGAGATACAACGGATATGAGATCTTGCCTAACCATTGAGCAACTGGATTATTTGCTACATCGTTAAACAACGGTGGCCAGACGGCAATTGTGGCGATGAGTAAGGCGGTCCCAATAACGGGTAGCAGAGCATTAACTCCGGGAAATGAAGTGCTTTCATTAAATCTCAATGAAGCGACAAGTACTGCTGCTAACCCTAACCATGCTGGAAAACGACTCCACTTGAAATCCTTTGGAATGAAAAGTAGAAGAGCTCCAATACCAAGCTCCCACGCACGTGTTGGTAGGGAGTAGAAAGCCCAAATTGGTGATGTCTGGACTTGGTAGACAGATAGGGCAAACGAGGCCGCTGTAATTATTGCGACTCCCAGCAATACTGTTTTTTTACCTTTACGGGCGAGGAAAATCATGAAGATTGGCCAGATTAAATAGAACTGTTCTTCAACAGCTAAGGACCAGTAGTGAATGAACGGTGAAGGAGTTGCATTCAGGTTCTGATAGTCATTTTGCCACCATGCAAAGAGATAGTTGGAGATATAGGCCGCTGCTGCAAATAGGTCTCGGCCAAGGGCATCGCGTGTGATTACCGGTAGAACAAACCATCCAATGAGGGCGGTTGCAAACAGTACAAAAACGGAAGTTGGTAAAAGTCTTTTTATTCGACGCTGGTAGAACGCTTTTAAATCCAGCCTGCCGTTCAAATCTATTTCGCGCAGAATAAGACCAGTAATTAAGTAGCCTGAAATCACGTAAAAAATATCGACGCCAATAAAACCGCCAGGAACTAATCGTGCATGAAAAAGCGTAACCACAATGGCTGCTAAGGCACGCAGTCCTTGTATCTGGAGAATTCGCACAGCTATGCAACTACCAAGGAGCTGACTTTAATCTCTGAGTATTTTTCAGAAATAAGCTGACGTCCGGCGAGTTCAGCGATTTCTATCACGGTTATGACGTTAGTGACTTTTCCGCCGCCTCTCTTGATTAACTCAATCGCAGCACAGATAGTTCCTCCTGTGGCGAGAACATCATCTATGAGAAGAACTTCTGCTCCGTCAATGAGTGCATCGGTATGAATCTCTAATGTGTCTTTTCCATACTCTAATCCGTAACTCTCTGAAAAGACGCTATGTGGGAGCTTTCCTGCTTTTCGTATTGGAATAAAACCAGTGGCAAGTTGATGCGCAACTGCAGATGCGAAGATGAATCCTCTGGCCTCAACTCCGGCGATGACGGATCCACCAGCGGCGTACGTTGCAAGCTGCGATGTTACGACCGCAAATGCTTCACCATTGGCGAGAAGTGGGGTTACGTCCTGAAATCGCACCCCAGCAATTGGGTAATCTGGAATTTCACGGATGAGCGAGAGCGCATCATCAATCTGCATGTGTCCGAAAGGGGACTTGAACCCCTAAGCCCTTGCGGGCACTAGCACCTCAAGCTAGCGCGTCTGCCAATTCCGCCACCCGGACCGAGTGAGGGGCAAGGATAGCAATTCGATGAGAGAATGCCTAAATGACAACATTATCTCTACTTGAGCAAGAAGCCATACAGATCTGCCAGGATCTAATCAGAATCCCAAGTGTGAATTTCGGTGACGGCAAAGGGGACGAGAAAGCCGTCGCAGATTATGTCGTGCAATCGTTATCAGAGGTCAACATCGCCGCAACAATCTATGAGTCTGCACCTGGTCGGTGCAATGTTGTAGCAATGATTCCTGGGCGAGACTCAACCAGGCCTGGGCTGGTTGTACATGGTCACTTAGATGTCGTTCCTGCCAATGCCGATGATTGGAGCGTGGATCCTTTTTGTGGTGACATCATCGATGCAATGATCTGGGGACGCGGCGCAGTCGACATGAAAAATATGGATGCAATGATCTTGGCAACCATTCGTGAATGGTCACGAGTAGGTTACGTTCCACCACGTGACATTGTTCTAGCTTTTTTTGCAGATGAAGAAGCTGGAAGTATTTATGGTTCACATTGGATGGTAGATAAACACCCTGAAATTTTCTCCGGATGCACTGAGGCAATCTCTGAAGTCGGTGGTTTTTCGGTAACTGTTGCTGGGGGAAAGCGTCTCTATATGATCGAGACTGCTGAAAAGGGAATCCACTGGATGAAGTTAACTGCAGAGGGACGTGCAGGCCACGGTTCAGTTATGAATGATGAAAATGCACTGACTCGTTTATCGCAAGCTGTAACAAATATTGGAAATCATCAATGGCCTCAAAGATATAGCACAACTGTAAAAGCTCTTTTCAAGCGCGTAGCAGAAGCAACTGGTAAGGCTTATGATGAAAAAGATTTACGACCATTATTGAGTGAAGTGGGTTTCGCTGCTCGAATGATTGGAGCTACCCTGCAAAACACTGCAAATCCAACGATGCTCGAGGCGGGCTATAAGGCAAATGTGATACCGGGATCAGCTAGTGCGGTCATAGATGGCCGCTTCATTCCAGGTTTCGAGGACGAACTCAACGAGACCATTAAAGAGCTGATCGGCGCACATATAACTATCGAAACTATTACACGCGATGCAGCGCTCGAGGTGCCTTTTGAGGGTGATCTCGTTGATGCAATGTGTAAGGCGATTTTAAATGAGGACCCTGAGGCGATTCCTGTTCCGTATTTAATGAGTGGCGGAACCGATAATAAAGCACTGGCAGAACTCGGAATTATTGGTTATGGATTCTCGCCGCTCAAACTCCATGAGGATTTTGATTTCATGGCGATGTTCCATGGCGTAGATGAACGAGTACCTGTTGAAGGTATAACTTTTGGCGTACGCGTGCTTAAGGATTTTCTAGAAAACTGCTAAGCACTCACATCGTTGAGCGCGCTTCGGACAACATCCGGCAGTGCAATCTCTTCGCTTTGTAAAGCTCCACGAAGTTGGGCTCCATTGCGCGCTCCGATTATCGCACTGGTCACTCCCGGTGCATCACGAACCCATGACAGTGCAACCTCCAATGGAGAGTAGCCCAGACCAGTGGCTGCAACGGTAATTGCATCTACGATTCGCATGCACCTGGCGTCCAAGTACGGCTCAATATGTTTTGCAAAGTGAGGCGCCGCGCCGCGGGAATCACTAGGAGTGCCATTTCGATATTTCCCAGTTAAAACACCGCGCGCAAGCGGGGCCCATGCAAGAAAACCGATCCCGCACTCATGTGCACAGTCCAATATTTCAATCTCGACATCACGATTGAGTAAGGAGTATTCAGATTGCACGGTCGTAATTGGTGACTTCATTGAGTTTGCTTGCTGCTTTGTCGCAGCTCTTGCTATCTGCCATCCCGCGAAATTGCTAAGACCTACATACCGTGCGCGCCCAGTTGTATATGCATAATCAAGGGCGGCTAGTGTCTCGTCCAACGGTGTGTGGTCATCCCATGCATGAACCTGCCAAATATCTATGTAATCAGTGCCTAGGCGAGACAGTGATCTATCTAGATCGGCAATTAAAGCTCCTCTAGATGCATCAACGCTTCGCACTCCATCTGTAAAACTTAAGCCTGACTTTGTGGCGATAACTACCTCGTCGCGTTCAAATAAGGTACCGACTAGGCCGCCAATTACTCTCTCGCTATCCCCATCGCCATACGTATTTGCTGTATCAATGAAGTTTCCGCCGGCATCGATGTATGCCCGACATTGGTCAGCAGCTTCATGTTCATCGGTGTCACGTCCCCACGTCATAGTGCCAAGGCCCAAACGTGAAAGCATAAGTCCACTATTGCCGGCTCGTCGCATCTCCATGAGGCGACCCTAGCAAGAGTCATGCATAAAACCTGCGATAGCCTTGGCGATATGCAGGTAGTTTTAGTTCGACATGCCCACTCCGAGGCCAATGCCAAAGGCATCCTCTCTGGAAGAACACCTGGGGTCGCACTTTCTTCTAAGGGCATTGCGCAATCTCAAGACCTGATATCTCGACTAGGCAACTTCAAAATCTGTGAGTTAAGAACTAGCCCCTTAGAGCGTTGTCTTCAAACGGTTACGCCATGGTGGGATGCCATTGGTAAGAAAAATAATCACGGAATCGAATTAAAGAGAGATTCAAATCTTATAGAGGTTGATTATGGTCTCTGGAGTGGTAAGAAACTTTCGAGTCTATCTAAAAAGCCTTTATGGAAAACAGTGCAAAGTAGTCCAAGTGCGATGTATTTTCCTTCCGGTGAAGGAATCGCCGAAGTTCAAGTTCGCGCCATGCGCGCTGTTCATGAATCAACATCAATCAAACGCAAGGGTGCAGTAGTTCTATTTAGTCATGGGGATGTTATTAAATCGATTGTCGCATCAGTATTAGGTATGCATCTAGATGATTTTCAAAGAATAGTCATAGACCCGGCTTCGGTAACGGTTCTAGAATTCACTGCCTCAAAGCCCAGAGTTCTTTTACTCAATGACTCGCGCTCACAGTTGTCTGATTTACTGAACGCGCCGTTGCCAAAGAAGAATCTCTTAGGTGGGGGAGCCGGTAGGTGAGTTTTCATTTTGAATCTGTCGACCGATTTGTAGCTGGCACTATTGGCTTGCCGGGCGAGCGAGAGTTCTTTATTCAAGCCCGACGCGCTGAGCGGGTTGTTACTGTTGCAGTTGAAAAGATGCAAGTTGCAGCTCTATCTGATCGCCTAGAAAGATTGCTAACAGATCTTCGCAGAAGTGATCTTGCACTTAAAGTTATAAGCGCTGCGGTAGATAATGAGGCTTTAGATACGCCTATAGAGCCCGAGTTTGCCACCGGGTCTATGTCGATTTCTTGGGATGAGGCCTCCAGCACAATTACAGTTGAACTCTATGAAGTTGGCTCAGATGAGGAGAGCTCAGATAGTTTCTTAAAAGTCTCCTTGGATTTAGCGCAAGCAAACGCCTTCGTTAAACGCTCAAAGGCTTTAGTTAGCTCCGGCAGGCCTCCTTGCCCTTTTTGTGCAATACCCGTAGATCCGCAAGGCCACTTATGTCCGAGGGCTAATGGCTATCGTCGATAAGTTAGAGCTTCTAATGCATGGCGACTTGACGGTAACAGGGCGACTCGTCGATGCATCAAATGCAACTCTTTATGCGACTCTACATCGTGGGCAGGAGATGATGACCTGCATATACAAGCCCGTTGCGGGGGAGAGGCCATTGTGGGATTTCGAAGATGGAAATCTTGCGCACAGGGAGTACGCGGCATACATTCTCAGCCAAGCACTTGGCTTTCACATTGTCCCCATGACGGTTTTGCGTGAAGGCCCGTACGGCTTTGGCATGGTGCAAGAGTGGATCGATATTGATGATTCGATAGATCTGGCAGATTTCTTTTCGCAAGATCATCCACAGTTGCGCCAAATGGCGATATTCGATGCGATCATCAATAACACAGATAGAAAAATTGGACACTTGCTACCAACAAAGGAGGGCGCTCTTTATGGTTGTGATCATGGAGTCACATTTCACACCGATGATAAATTGAGAACGGTTTTGTGGCAGTGGGCCGGTGAAGCTTTAACTGCGCCAGAACTTGCACAACTTTCAGAGGCGCTAGATATATTTGGTTCCGATTTAGATTTAACTCCATACCTCACGCGAGCCGAGTGTGATTCGATTTCTGCGCGTATTAAGAGATTAATCTCCAAGGCCGTCATGCCCTCACCTTCACCCGACTGGCCTGCCGTTCCTTGGCCTGCATTTTGAAAGATGATTAAGTAGGATGCCGATATGAAATCCTGGCGTGATATCGATATAACTCCTCTCAAGAAAACAGAGTTGCATCCACGATTGTCTCTCTTTAATTCAAAATCTGGCTTAAAACAGGCTATAACCGAGAAATCAACATACA